>JAIORK010000002.1 GCA_021108215.1 bacterium
TTACGCAAAAAGGTCTTCTGAGTTGAATGTGTCGCACTATAAGTTACAATTCACCTTTGATTATCAAACCCCGAAACAGCATTGCATTTTAAATCCCGGCGTGGGATAATTTCCCCGGTTTTCATTCGTTTTCACTTAAAAAAATTAAAAATTATCATAATAAAGATACCCGAGTTTGAATCAAACATGTAGGGGGGGGAATGGCACCTGAATTTGGAATGAGTTATCGTGCTGGCGCGAACACGATGGACAGCCTGCCCGGCGAATGCCGGGTAAGTCCATCAATGGAGCGAGTAAAAATATCGCCGCCCCGACCGGAAGAGATATACAAGCATCGGGAGGCTTCGCACAAGGCGAACATCTCCCGACAAAAATACCGCGGGCTGCCTGCCCGGCGTACCGTGTCCGGCGAATGCCGGATGCCGGGTAAGCCTGTGGATTTTTATCCGACGATGAAAAAATCACTAAGCTGCATTTTGTTTGTCGTCGCTTGTTTGCTGATGTTTCGCAGCGGTTGGGCTGACTGGAGTTATAATTATGATACCGCCTGGATGGATGATTTTAGTCAGGGAGCGCCGGATACCCAGCCAAGTCGCTGGCAGGATGCCGACAATGGCGGGCGGGAAGTTGAACTGATTTACAGTTATCAGGATTCTTATGCGGCGCTAACCAGATCCGCTGAAACCATGGAAACGGGGGATGTTTTCTCAGAAAACATCCACTGCAATGTGGATGTTTTTGATACCGTGGAAATTCGGGTTGTGGATTCCATTTCTACCAGTGTGACATCATGGAGTATTGGTTTGCAGGAAAGCAGTGGTGATAGGCGCTACCACATTTTGCATGACTTCACCGGGGCCACCGGGACATTTTCCTTCCACATGCGCGATATGACCGGGTGGTCCGGGACGCAGGATTTTAGTATTCGTCTTGCCATGAAGGGTGCTGTGGGGGAGTATTTAGTGATTGACTATGTCAGCATTTTTAGAAATCCAACAGACAAAAAGTCCTTCTGGCGTGAGGATTTCGTGGGAGAACCCAATACTCAGATCAGATCATGGTGGGACGAGACCGAGGACAATACGTTGAATGCTGAGATTCGTTATTCTGATTCAACCCTGGCATCCTCGGGTAATATTGAACTTATTGATGATGGCGGTAATTCCCTGGCGCCTTGGGGCAAAGTCCTCTCGCCGGGCATTATTTGGGATACTGAAGTGTATGATCACATCGAAATGCAGATTACCAGTGTGGCAATCAATACTTCCTGGCAATTATGGGTGAGAGAGTTGGGCAATGGCTGGCCCGGAGTCTCGATAACAGCGGGTTCCGGTGACGGGGTATTTACGTTTGATGTGCATGATATACCGGGCTGGCTGTGGAGTGGGCCGACCTTGATGGCATTTGAATTGTATATTGAGGGGACGCAAGTAGGTGTGAATTATGATCTTGATTATATACAGGTTTACCGTCCGCAGGCAACGCCAACGCCGGTTGTCCCTGTCCCGACACCCAGCCCTACGGCAGCTGTTTTTCCTCAGGGAGGTTTTGCCACCCCCAATCCTTTTTTGCCCAACCGCGGAGAGAAGGTCTTTTTTAATTTTATCCTATCCGGAAGTCAAAGCGCATATACCATCAGGATTATGAATTTGCAGGGCCGGATTGTGAAAAAATTAGCATCGAAGAATGAATGGGATGGACGGGACAATCAAGGTCGTTTGTGTGAGGGCGGTATTTATATTTATCAGATTGAGTCGGGGGATAAACGGGTGAGCGGAAAACTTGTACTTATTCATTGACAAGGGCGGTAGTCGGTTTGAAAGTTTGGGAGTCACTAAAAAAATGGAAGCAACTCAGATTGCTCTTTATCGGCGCGGGGATTGGCGGGCTCATGATCGCGGTCGTAGGATCTATTTATGTCAATTTACAGGCCATGGAGCAAGATCAGGTTTTGGAATACCGGAACACGGCCATGAAATTAAGCGACCTGACCATGAATTTTTATCTCAAAGGCCAGTATGAAAATATCGAGGATATGATGAAGGTACAAACCCAAACTTCAGCCATTCAATACATGGCATTTAATATGGGCGGCCAACCCCGCTACACAGCCGGCAATGGCTCTAATTTGAAAATGACGGAAAAGATTCTTCGGCAAACAGGGGCTGCGGAAATAAAAATAATCCGCAAACAGCGGTACGTTTATTTAAATATTCCTTTTGTCGAAGCGGAAGATGTGATCCAAAAGCAGAGCAGTTTATTGGTGGTTTTTTCTCTGGAGGAATTTCAAAAAAATAAAAAAAGTATTCTTTGGTCGATTGTCGGTATTGTCAGCCTGGTAACCGGATCGGTCGTTCTCTTTTACCTGCTGGCTAAGACCTCGCATCAACTGCAGGAAAGGAATCGGGAGCTGGCGGAAACCAGTCGGAAACTCAAAGTGGAAGAACAGACCAAGACCGGCATGATCAAGGCCATTGCGCATGATGCTTTGCACTATGTCACCGTGATTCAGATGATTAATGATAATTTAAAAGCGCAGGCAAAAAATACGAAGCAAGCAATGGATATCCTGCCTTTTGTCAATGACATTATAGAAAGCAATGGTTCACTGACCAAGCTGTTGGAGGACCTTAAATACAATGAGTACCTCAGTCGTGGTTTGGTGATTGAAAATCCTGTAAAAATCCAATTTGTTGAATTTCTCAGCACCATTCTTACCAGTTTGAAAGAAATGTTTTCCAAGAAAAACATTCAGTGTGAGTTTTTTCATGAAAATCCGACTGCGTATGTTTTTGTTGATCGCGAATTGATCAAACGGGTGGTGTTTAATCTGCTGCACAATGCATTTAAATATACCCGGCGGGACAGTAAGATTAAGGTATGGTGCCGGCAGGAAGCGGATAAGATTGTGACCTTTATTCAGGATGCAGGGGCGGGGATTCCGGAAAAGCAATGGGAAATTATTTTTGATCCTTCGGTCAGACTTGCAGACAGTGATTTTGTCCGGCCGGAAGACAAACGCGGTACGGGTTTGGGGCTGACTAATTCCAGAAAATCCGTTGAATTGTATCAAGGGAAACTGGGGGTGTATAAAAGCGCGAAAAATATTGGGACGACTTTTTACTTTTCGCTGCCGCTGGTGCCGGCGGAAAATGCAGGTTCGACAGGAGATGATCTATGAATAGCGTGTTGGTGGTGGATGACGATCCCATTATTGTGTCAAATATCATTAAAGGATTTGAAATGGAGCGGTTTGCCGCCGAGGGAACTTCGGATTACCGCGAAACGATCCGGATTATAGAATCAAAACATCCGGATATTGTTATCCTGGATGTTTTCTGGGGAAACAGTGAAGATAGCTTTGGCATTGATGTGCTGCGCGAGATTCGGGAAAAATGGGACAAAGATGCTTTGCCGGTTTTTATGATTACCGCCCAGGGGGAATCAGCCCAGCTGCTTGAATCCATGAACCTGGGCGCGACGGATTTTATCAGCAAACCATTTACCATCGCCGGGTTGATTGAACGGGTTAAACGGACCCTGGAAGAGGGCCCGGTCCCGCCGGACGCTGATCCGCTGGAACCTTGGAGTGAACGCATTGCGGGAAGATCAAAACCGATCTTGGATTTAACCATGAATGTGTGGAAAGCGGTTCGGGATAAATCAGATATACTGATTTTAGGAGAGACAGGTACGGGAAAAGACCTGGTGGCCAGAATGTACCATCAACAAAGTATGTGGTGCCAAAAACCGCTTAAAATTATTTATTGTCCCAATGTGAGCGATACGTTATTTGAATCACAATTGTTCGGTCATCGCAAAGGGGCTTTCACCGGCGCAAATGAGGATCGGGCCGGTGATTTGCGGGAAGCTGATGGCGGGATTGCATTGCTCAACGAGATTGGGGAGTTGACGGATATTCAACAACAGAAATTACTTAATTTTTTAGAGACCAAGCGGATTAAACCTTTAGGGAGTAATGAAGATATCCATCTTGATGTTGTTGTTTTGGCAGCCACCAACCGGCCTTTGAAAAAGATGGTGGATGAGGGGATTTTCCGGAATGATTTATATCAGCGTTTGAGTAAAGGGGTTTTACTGGAAACTCCGCCATTGCGCAAATACCTGGATGATATTCCGTATCTGGTGGAGCATATTATCCAGGAAATTAATCTGACTGCGACAAGTAAAATTCACGATATTGATAGGGATGTTATTGAGCTTTTTCAACAGTTGTATTGGGATGGCAATGTTCGTCAATTGAAAAACTGTATTTTTGAAGGCGCCCGGCGCTGTATTGGCGGGAAAATTATTTTGCATGATGTTGCCGGCTATATTGAACGACATTGCATCAAATTTCTTGATGAAGAAAAAATGCTCTGCTTGGAAGACTTTAACCTGCAATTGGATACGGCCTATCCGGTGTTTAAACAAAAACTAAAAGATGCCGAGAAAAAATATTTAGTCCATCATTTGCAAAAAAATAACTGGCAAGTTCCCAAAACTGCGGAAAGTATTGGGATCAAACATCGTCAGCGATTGAATGAATTAATGCGGGAATTTAAAATTAAGAAGGATCAATAACAATCCATTTGTTTGGGAAATGATGAAGGAGTGTATGGGAATATGCTGAAAAAAAAAGGTTTCATTCGCTATGGTTCCGTTTGGCTGGGTATGTTTTTCCTGGGTGCGGGACTGATGTTCGCAAGTCCGTCGCAGGCATATTTTATTGATGCGGTCTATGGCGTGCGTCCCGCCGGGATGGGTGAGGCGTTTGTCGGGATTGCCGATGATGCCAATACCGTGCTGTTTAATCCGGCGGGTATTTCCGGGATGAAACAGGTTGAGGTTATGGGGATGTATTCCAGGCTTTATATGAATTTGGATGACCGGCAGTATACCGGCAATCAGGACCGCATTGGATACAGCCTGGCTGCAACTGTTCTGCCGTTTGCGGATGCCGTTGGTTCGTTTGGTTTGGCCTGGTCGCGGTTTTATTCAGAACTCTATGGAGAAAATCAGTTTTATCTATCTTATGCCAGAAATATTTTAAAGGCTTACAATATTGATTTAGGGATCACGCTTAAGGTGTTGAACTGGTCGGTTTCCAAGACGGCGTATACAGAGTCTTATTCAGAATGGGAGAAGTGGGGCGGAACCCTGGATGCAGGAATTTTAAGTTCGCCGTTTGAAGGATTCCAGGTGGGTATCAGTGCGGATAATCTGGTGCCGGCTGATATGGGATTGTATTCGGAGGCGATTACACCGGTTGCCTTGCGCGTGGGTGCGGCTTATTTTCTTCCGTGGGAAATAGACGGCTTGGAGTCGATGCGGACTCAGCTGGAATTGCATGCACGCAATGAAAGCTACAATATAAAATTCGGTTTTGAGACCTGGCTGGCAGGGAAGGAAATAGGGCTGCGGACCGGGGTGAATTTAGATCAAGTCACACTGGGGTTTAGTTACTGGAAGAAATTGTCCAGCCAGCCCTTTGAGCTGCATTTTGACTATGCCTTTGCCTATCCTTTTTATGTTATGGAGACCATCGGATCCCACCGTGCCGGAGTGACACTGAGCTGGGACCCGCATTACTCCAGACAGCAGCTGGCAGCGGCAGTTCATCAGGCCACACAAGATAAGCAGGCTATTTCACGCAGACTGGAAGAGACCTCGCATGAGTTGGAAGCATCGGAAATGGAAATTACCGGATTGGAAGAAAAAGTGAGTGCGATGCAGGAAGAACTTCAAAGAGCGAAACAAGCCAGACGGGAACGTCAGGCGGAGGCTGAGGTGCGTGCCCAAAAGTTGGATCGTGACCGGGCTGAGCAGTATCCGGTTAATATAAATCCTGTGATTGTGATTGGATATGAAACCAAATTATTATCCGATTATGCCTATATTCAAGCGGTTCGTGAGCAGGTGGAAAAACTGGAGATATATTTGAAACAGCAAACCGGTTATACTTTTGTGCGCAGGGGATTTAGCAGCCCCGAGGAGATCACCTATGCTTTTCAACAAGGCGAGATCGATATTGCCATCCCCTCCAGCGGTATTTTTTCCACCTTGTATAAGCAGGGGATTGCAGATCCGTTTTTAACCTTTACCTACCAGGGCAAGGATTTTCAGAAATACCTGTTGTTTGTCCGTGAAGATAATCCGATTATGACGCTCAATGAGTTAAAACAAAAAAAAGTGGGCTATTTAAATTCATTATGTATCAAACGACTAGAACGTTACCTGTCCCAGAGCTTACCCAATTACCCTTCCGGTAAATTTTTCAAGACCACCCGGAAAATGGATTCTGCCCGCGGGGGTATTATGGCGTTGCGTTTGCAGGACATTGATGTATTGGTGGGTTTGGAATATATCGAAACAATTTTACGGCGGGAAACAGAAGGGAATCAGGGAATTCGTATTTTGGATAAATATGGCTTTGGACCCAACGCTCCCGTATTTATCCGCACGGGCTTGAGAGAAGACAAGCGGAAGAAAATTAAGCACGTCCAGGATATTTTGCTCAATGCGCATACTGTTCCCGAATGCAGCAGTTTTATGAAATTTTTCTTTTTTGATAAAATTAGTTTGTTTCAGGAAGAAAAGTATGAGCAGTTTTTTAAAGATCAATAGTTCTTCCACGAACATAAAACCCAGCGGCACTGCCGGGACTGTTTTATCGTGCTGGCGCGAATACGATGGGCAGCCTGCCCGGCGTACTGTGTTCGGCGTACCGTGCCCGGCGAATGCTGGATGCCGGGTGAGCCCGTAGCATTTTTGTCTGGACAATACGATTGCCCCAAAGCGAGACGGACCGGCGCTTTAACCGGATTTTTTCTTAATAAGAAAATTGAAAAGTCATCCGCCTATTTTTCAAATGGGCTATTTCCTTTTGTTGTCACGAAAGTATTTCCATTCTCCCGAACGATAAATCTTTCCGAAATGAGCATGTTTACATACAAAAATTAACCCAGGAAAAAAAAACCTTAATTTATATAGTGAAAATATACCCTGAATTTTGGCACAAAAAATGCATTGTATTAATATGCATGAAAAGTGACTTTTCATCCGATACCATTTCGTGCAGTAACCATTATGAGGGGGACATAAGGTTATGCATACTCAAACAGATACACAACTTATTTTGGCTTTTAAAAACGGACAGCGGGCAGCGGGCGAGGAAATAACACAGCGCTATTATTCGAAAATTTTATTTATGTGTTCAAAGTATCTCAACTCGGTTCCGGATGGAGAGGATGCAGCGCAAGAAGTGTTTTTTAAAGTTATTGCAGAGAAAAAAATTATCTCTTTTCGCGGTCAATCGAAACTCTCCACCTGGTTGATACGCGTGGCAATCAATGTTTGCAAATCTCAGTTCCGTAACCGGAGTACCAAAAAATTGAATCTCATGGATCAAGAAGGCATGAATCTTATGGAAGAAACAGTGCCTTGTAAGCGGAAAAGTCCCGAAGAGAATTTTATTAAAGCAGAGATTCAGGAAAAAGTACAAGATGCCATTGAAGGACTCCCCCGGAAGTGCAAAAAAGCCATGTATTCCATTTATATTCGTGATTACTCCTACAAAGAAGCTGCCAAAGAATTGAATATTCCTGTGAATATTCTTGGTGTACGTCTTATGTACGGAAGAAAATTGATATTTCAATTTTTAAGAAAAGAAATCCGACAGGATTGTTCGTTCGGGTTACTGGATATCCATCCCAGGATACAGATGGCGCTGAACTAAACAAAGTCGGTTTCCGGTTTACTCAATGATTTTTAGCAATTATTCCATTCTTTTTTTAATTTGAAACAAATCTTAATTTAATACATACGCGTTGATACGGATTATGCATTTGTCCCATATGAATTATTAGGTTATACTTATCAGATTAAATAAAGCAATAAAACCTGAGGAGACTACCATGACTCAGTTGAAGGTCCGTGACCAGGCGCCGGATTTTACACTGGATGATCAATCAGGTGATAAAGTCAGATTAAGAGATTTTCGCGGGAAAATTGTTGTGCTCTATTTTTATTCCAAAGATGGTACGCCGGGATGTACCCGGGAAGCCTGCGATTTTCGTGATTATGAAAAAGATTTTACCCGCTTGAATGTGGTAGTGCTGGGGGTTTCCAGGGATAGCCGGGAAAAGCACAGGAAATTCATGGAAAAATACGGACTGCCGTTTCGGTTGCTGGCGGATGAAGAATTACATACATTGAAGGCCTATGGTGTATGGCAGATGAAAAAAATGATGGGGTGTGAATCCATGGGGGTTATCCGTTCCACCTTCGTTATCAATCCCATCGGGAAAATTGATAAAATTTATTATAAAGTCAGGGTGGGCGGACATGTGGCCAATGTGCTGGATGAATTGAAAAAGGAGTTGCGGTAATGATCAGGGCGCTTATTGGCAAGGTGGTGGCAAAGGAAAATTTAAGCCGCGAGGAAGCCCGGGCCGGTATGGAATTTATCATGAACGGCGAAGCCACGCCTGCACAGATCGCGGCTTGGATAACCGGGCTGCGCATGAAGGGTGAATCTGTAGAGGAAATTACCGGGTGCGCTCAGGCCATGCGCAGTCTGGCCACGACAATACAGGTGACCGGTGAACCGGTTGCACTGGAAAGCGACGGCAGCAACCGTGCTGAGGAAATTATTGTGGATACCTGCGGTACCGGGGGGGATGGTGCTCAGACATTTAATATTTCCACTGCAGTGGCGTTTGTAGCCGCTGCCGGCGGATTGACGGTTGCCAAGCACGGGAACCGGGCGGTTTCATCCAAATGTGGGAGCGCGGATGTATTGGAGGCGCTGGGTGTGAATCTGAAATTGACGCCGGCGCAGGTTCAGGCCTGTATTCAGGAAATCCGGATAGGTTTTTTATTTGCGCCGCTTTACCATATGGCCATGAAGCATGCCGCCGGTCCGCGCAAGGAAATCGGGATTCGCACTATTTTTAATATACTGGGACCGTTGGCCAATCCGGCCGGAGCAACAGTACAGGTATTGGGCGTGTTTGATCCGGGGTTGACCTCGGTGATGGCGGCGGTATTAAAGGAGCTGGGGATACAACAGGCCATGGTGGTGCATGGTCATGGGACGCTGGATGAATTTTCTTTGACCGGCCCTACCACGGTGAGTGAATTAAAAAAGGGCGAGGTGAAGACCTACCAGGTTTTGCCTTCGGATTTTGGGATGCCGCAATCAGATGCAAAAGAATTGCGGGGTGGTACGGTGGAAGAAAATTCCGCGATTATTCTGGATATCTTCAAAGGCAAGACCGGTCCCAAGACCAATGCGGTGGTGATCAATGCAGCTGCTGTTTTTGTCGTGGCCGGTAAAGTTTCTGATCTGAAAAAAGGGGCTGAACTGGCACACGATGTCATTCAATCCGGGAAAGCGCTGGAGAAGCTGGAAGCCCTGATTGCTGTGAGTAAACGGATCGGTAGGGGCGATTCATGAATCGCCCCTACTATTTCGTGGAAAGAATATGCAGGATGTCTCCATCCTGGACCGGATATTCTTTTTTTTCCGCCCGCAACAATCCCCGTTTGGTGGCTTCCTGTTCCGAACCGCATTCCATCAGTTTTTTATAAGAAATAACCTCAGCGCGGACAAAAAAGTTCATCAAATCATTGTGGATGGTACCGGCCGCTTCCTTGACCGGGCAGTCTTTTTTTACGGTCCACGCCCGGACTTCATCTTTGCCCACAGTGAGAAAACTGATTAAACCGGCGGTGGCATACGCCTGTTGGATAAACGTATTTTTCCCATCCAGGGGCAGGTTATATTCTTGCGCAAAAACCGCTTTTTCATCCGGGGGAAGTTCCTGGAGATCTTTGTCCAGTTTGGCATAGATACGGACAACCGGGAAGTTGAGGGAATTGGCATACTGCTCAAATTCAATGATTCCCGGAGGCCCTTCCACACCCTGTTCTTCTGAAAGGTTGACAACCGCGAACATGGATTTGCGCGTCAGAAAGCTATAGGATTGAAGTTCTTTCCAGACCTCCGGCGGCAGTTCCAGCTCGGAAAGACATTTGTTTGCTTCCAGAGTTGCATTGAGTTTTTCAAAAATTTCTTTTTCCGGCATACCGACAAGCACGGCCGGTTTATTGGTTTTTTTAATTTTGGTCAGCTTGCGCTCCACTTGATCCAGGTCGGAAAGGATGAGCTCGGAAAGACAAAAATCGAGTTCTTTTTGCATTTTTTTTCCATCCTGATTCTGGGCGTAGCCATTGATCACGATGGCCAGTGTATCCATCAATTTAAGATGATTTAATGATTTATTGTTGTTTTCGCGGTCGCCGGGGGCGAGACGGTTGATGTCGACAAAAGTTATTTTGGCAAAAATGGTTTTTTTGGGTTGATAGAGCGCGGTTAATTGATCAATCCGGTCATCCGGAACATCGACCGTAGCGGTATTGGCTTTGTCAGGGGAGAGATAGGCTCCCTGGGTATTGCTAAGCAGTTCAAATAAGGTTGTTTTTCCGCTGGATTCAGCGCCTAGAAAACCGATTTGCATGAAAAATCCTCCTGGAGATCAAATGAGCCACAATTCTAGCCAAAATGGCATGGCTTGTCAATCCAACAAAAAAATCTTTAATACAGGTATTAAATGACCGAGACTGAATAAGGTATTGATTATAAAATATGTTTTTTGAAAATGAGACAGCGAAGCGATAATTGTGACCGAGGCATTGCCGCCGGCGGGGGCGCTGGGGAGTTTGTTTGCAGATAGGAGATAGGCATTTAATTGGACTTGCACTTATGTTCTCATTTCCGTAAAATACAAATCATTTTTAATATGTTAGCCGTGAATTCCCCGGAGTTCAAGCCGGGGATGAAACGGAATAGTAATAATGATTTTCTACAGATCATATCCAAATTCCCGATCTTCAGAGCGGGGAAATTGAACGGGATGTGTATTTAAAAAGGAGTTTTATCATGAAAATAATGCAAACGTTTAATGTAATTCCCACCTTGCCTGAGGAATTGGCGCCACTGCGGACCCTGGCATTTAATTATTGGTGGTGCTGGAATGCCGATGCCTTTAATGTTTTTCGGCATATTGCCGCAGATCTCTGGACGCGTTGCGGACATAATCCAATTAAATTTCTTGGACAAGTTTCACAGGAAAGGCTTAAAGAGTTGACGCGGGATGAGGGATTCAAGTATCACCTTGATCAGGTTATGAAGAATTTCAAAGGGTACATGGAAAGAAAAACCTGGTTTCAGAATCGCTGGCCGGAAGAAAAACCTGTTCGGATTGCTTATTTTTCCGCAGAGTTTGGGATTAATGAGGGGCTGCCGATCTATTCCGGCGGTTTGGGTGTTTTGGCGGGAGATCATCTCAAATCCGCCTCGGATCTGGGTGTGCCTCTGGTTGCCATCGGGTTGGCGTATCATCAGGGATATTTTCGTCAGTATTTGAACCAGGATGGCTGGCAGCAGGAACGGTATGCGGAAAACGATTTTTATAATATGTCAGCGATGTTAATGCGGGATGAGAAGAAAAAACCGATCATTCTGGAAGTGGATTTTCCGGGACGCAAAATTCAGGTTTGTATTTGGAAAGTGCAGGTGGGCAGGGTTCCGCTTTATCTGCTCAGCACCAATCTTCCCGGTAACTCACCGGTTGACCGCAATATTACGGCCAAATTGTATGGCGGGGATAAAGAGCTGCGTTTGCAGCAGGAGTTGATACTGGGTGTGGGAGGCGTTTTAACCCTT
Source organism: bacterium (assembly GCA_021108215.1). NCBI lineage: Bacteria > bacterium. Next base: position 11,732 of record JAIORK010000002.1, read on the forward strand.
AAGCGCTTGGAACTGCTTCCGGCAGTGACGCATATGAATGAAGGGCATTCGGCGTTTCTCGGCATTGAGCGCATCCGTTATCATATGGAAAATGACAAGCTTAGTTTTAGCGAAGCGCGTGAATTGGTGAAGGGGAGCAATATTTTTACCACCCATACGCCCGTGCCGGCTGGGATTGATATGTTTAGTTCCCAGTTAATTGAAAATTATTTTGTGCCTTACTTTGAAAAATTTGGTGTTTCTGCGCAGGAATTTTTGGCCATGGGCCGGAGAAATGCCGATGATCCGCATGAAAATTTTTCCATGGCGATTTTGGCGATTAATCTGGCAGCCAAGACCAATGGTGTGGCCCGGCTGCATGGTGAGGTTTCCCGGAAAATGTGGCAAAATCTCTGGCCCTTGTTGCCGGAAGATGAAGTGCCGATTTCGCATATTACCAATGGGGTGCATGTGAATTCCTGGATTTCAATGGAAATGTCGGAGTTGTTTGACCGGTATCTCGGTCCCCGTTGGGTGGAGGAACCGGGTGATCAGAAAATTTGGGGAAGGATTATGGAGATTCCTTCAGCGGAATTGTGGCGGACGCATGCCCGCCGCCGGGAGCGTCTGGTGGGGTATGTAAGACGCAAATTGCGTCAACAGCTTAGTGACTGCGGCGCGCCGGCTGAGGAGATCGAGATGGCGTCACAGGTGTTGGACCCGGAAGCCTTGACCATCGGATTTGCCCGTCGTTTTGCCACCTATAAACGGGCAACCCTGATTTTTAAGGATATTGAGCGCTTCACGAAGCTGATTTCAGACAAGGACAGGCCGATTCAAATTATTTTTGCCGGTAAGGCCCATCCCCATGATGAACCCGGTAAACGGTTGATTCAGGAGATTGTCAAGATTGCCCGTCAAGCCGGATTGCGACGGCATGTTGTTTTTTTAGAGGATTACGATCTTAATTGCGCCCATTATTTGGTTCAGGGCGTGGATGTATGGCTGAACAATCCCCGTCGCCCATTGGAGGCATCCGGGACATCCGGGATGAAGGCGATTTTCAACGGTGGTTTGAATTGTTCGATTCTGGACGGCTGGTGGGATGAAGGTTATAACGGCAAAAACGGCTGGGCGATCGGCCGGGGTGAAGAATATGATGATAATGAGTATCAGGATCAGGTGGAAAGTTCGGCTTTTTATCAGATTTTGGAGAATGAAATGATTCCGCTTTTTTATGACCGGGGACCGGATAATATTCCTGAAAACTGGTTGAAAATGATGAAGCGTTCTATGACCAGTTTGGGTCCGGTTTTTAATACCAACCGAATGGTCACGGAGTACACTGAACGGTTCTATGTTCCTCAGACCGAGCGGTTGGAGCGGCTCAAACTTAACAACTGTAAAATTGTCAGAGACCTGGCTGCTTGGAAGAAAAGAGTCACGCAGGAGTGGCCGGCGGTGAAGGTGGAAAAGGTTTATGATATTCCTGAAAAGGAGCATACTGTTGGGGGTGAATTACCGGTGAAAGCGACGGTTAATCTCGGCGGGCTTTCCACCGAGGATGTTCAGGTCGAGATTTTTTACGGTGCGATTGATGAGAAGCAAGAGATGCATGCCACCCGGACGGTGGTCATGAATCCTGAGAAAGATACCCAAGGCGGCAAGGTGACCTTTACCGGAAATATCCCCTGTGTGACAACCGGTAATCACGGATTGACCATTCGGGTTTTACCGCGGCATGATGATCAGATTCACCGTTTTGAGACGAATTTAATTACCTGGGGAGATTAATTGAGATATGACAAGCGCCGGGGCGAATTATCGCTCCGACGTTTTTTTTAAGTATCTCTTTTTTCCAGATAGCGCAGGACCTTGAGGAAGATTTTTTGCTCGCGGAAGGTCAGCAAGCGGTCCTCGAAAAGCAGTTTGACCCGCCGTATAAATTCCGGCAGACGGCCGCGCGGCTGGTAGTCGCTTGTGATCAGGAGCTGGTTGAGAAGGTCATACACCCGCTGCTTTTCACCATGGGTCGCCAGCCGGTCGAGGGGATTTTTTTCCGGGAGGATCGCAGGTGACTTCCGGAACCATTCATATAGATAAATAATCACTGCTTGTCCCAGATTGAGGCTGCCGAGTTCACCTGTCGGAATGGTGCTGGTGGTGTCGCATAAAAACACCTCTTCATTGGTTAATCCGGCCGCTTCGGCACCGAAAATAATTGCGGTTTTTTCTGAGTGCTCAATCCGGCAAAGCCGGGAAACCGCTTCTTCGGGCTGCAAAGAAGAAATTTTAACCCGGCGGGCGCGGCGTGTGGTGGCGATCGTATAAGCACAATCTTCCAGTGCGGTTCTTAAATCAGGGAAAATCTGTAGATTTTTCAGAATCGTCCGTCCGTCACAGGCCATACGGGCTGCATGGGCTTCATCATAGGTGCGCGGTGTCACCAGACGTAACTCTGTGATTCCAAAATTAACCATGGCACGGGCGGTGGCACCGATATTTTCAGCTATTTGCGGGCGGACCAGAACAACGATCGGCAGTGAACATGATTTTTTCATGAGGTTCCTTTACTCATTTTGTCTAAATTAAAACATGGCATCTAACCGGATCAGCGCTTAGGTCGAATGGAAGACAGTGTGTTTTAAACTTGGAAAGCAGTGACCTTTACTGAAATTTGGACAAGCCTATTTTACGGGGAACTATTCCATTTTACCAGCGGTTTTTCCAGACAGGCAGGTGACGGAGAATAGTCGGCTGCCTGAAGAAACTCCTGGAAACTATCCGGACTCTCGTTTAAAATGAAAAGGTGGAATAGGTATTAAAACAGCCTGGGATGAGGGGCGCGATGGAATCCCAGGATATCACTCAGGAGCAAAATTGTTTTTGTTTAAGCATATCATTATTTTTGTTGAAAAAGGGAGGATGCAGACATGTCAGGATCTCAGATTAATTTGACTTTTCGTGTGCGGCCTACGTTTGGTCCAGAAAAATGTATTCAAATGGTGCAGCTGCTGGTGGAAAGTATGTTTTTTGATGAAGAAGCGCAGTTTGATCTGATGATCAAGAAAAATAATGATGAGCGCCTGCATGACGAACTGACCCCGGTAGATTTGGGGACGTTTATCAATCCTCAGACCTGGCCGGAGATTCATCAAATTCTTTTTTCCAATCAGTGGATGAAAGGCATGAATTTAAAATTCCAACTTGTTCGTCGGCATGATTACATTAGCCTGATGCTTAAGTGCGAGATGGAGTCGCCTGATCACCAACAACGTCTGGTCAGACGTATTGAAGAATTTTTATTAAGTGAGAGTTATTCCGAGGGTGGAAATGATGCTCATGATCAGGAACGGGAGCGTTTGTTTGGCTCAATGTTAATGCATGCGGATGTTATTCGGGTGGCCCGACAGCCGTTTCTTGCCGGGCGGTTTCAAGAAGCCATCGCTGCGGTGGTGGGGTTGTTGGTGACACGCCTGGAAGCTCTGCTGCATGCCCGTATTAAACAACCCGGGGATGTTGTGACCCAGTTGTCCATGGACCCGCCGCGCTTGCTTCTGCCGGATTTATCCGGGAAGAAATTGTATGAGGAATTAAGCGGTATTGGTAATTTGTGCTCCGGGATTCTCACGCTGACAAAACCTTTGGTTTATTCAAAAGTATCTGTGCCGGAAGACCCGGCCAGGATTTTAAAGTGGCTGGTTTTAATCGGGTTGCTCCTGGAACGTCTGGAGGGGGCTTCATTTAATCCGGCTTTGCAGGGGCGGAGTCCTGGAAAGACGCCGCTTCTCAAAAAAACGGTAAAAAAGAAGTTGTTTACGAAGCAAGCTAAAAAAACCAGCGGGGTAAAAAAGAAGGTCGTAAAAAAGAAGGTCGTAAAGAAGAAGGCTGTGAAGAAGAAGGCTGTGAAGAAGAAGGCTGTGAAGAAGAAGGCTGTGAAGAAGAAGGCTGTGAAGAAGAAGGTTGTGAAAAAGAAGGTTGTGAAAAAGAAGGTAAGTAAACCAATTACATTGAAAAAAACAAAAGCAAAGAAAAAAATTACGAAAAAATAGGCGGGCCCTATTGCTCAAAGTCTTTTGCCAAGGTATAATGCTTTTCATTACGGACACCCTATGCGAGGGTATCTGGTTGGAATGTTCTTGGTTTTCGAAGCGAAAGTCATCAAGATAGGGAAGTGAATGAACGTACAAAGCGGTTTGCAGGGGAAAGATTGGGGCGCTTTTTTTTGGATTGTCATGACACAGGCATTGACTGCCTGGATCATGGCATTTATTGATCTTGTCTATGCACCCATTCCGATGTTCGCAGCAGCAATCGTGGCCGGGCTTTATTTTCGCGGGAGACCGCGCGCAGCATCTCTGGCTGGTGCCATGGCTGGATTGGTCGGTGGTATTGCGGCAGAATGGGCATTTCATGTTGTCAGGGTTCAAAACAGAATTATGAATTGGGCGCAAATGGAGAGCGCAGAGCAATTGGGCCTCGCGATTGCCGAACTTTTTTTATATGCATCTTTATTAAGTTTTTTTGCCGCTTTTTTCAGCTGGGGGACGGCCAAAGAACCGCCGGTTTTGAGTTCGGTGGATGAATTAACCACAGATAATCGCATTGAACCGCTTTATTCACCCGCAGAAAAGGAAATACCGCAAGTTGATATCCCTATTTTTAAACCTGAAGATGAAGGAAAATCCTCCGAATAATTAAGCTGTTTCGTGAACAGATGCGGCGATTGCATTTGCTAAAAAAATATTTTCCGGCAATCACGGTTTATCAGGTGTTGTCGGTATAATTTTGTTTAATTTTTCCAAATAATCCTTTGTAATTTTCTCCCAATCGCTGTGCTGCTGTTTGACGGCATTTTCAGAAAGGCCGGGCTGTTTTTTTTCAAGATAAGTTTTTAATGTTTCCCATTGGAATCTTTTTTCCTGCAGGAAGCGCAGTCGGTTTTGATACAGTTCCGGTGAAAGCCGGGTCAGGTTGGAACGGGAAAATTGTTTCCAATCCGGTGTTTTTAGAATAATCGGTACACGCCAGGTATCGCTTTGCATCCATAATGTCAGTTGGTCCTGATTGAGCGGCATTGGCTGGGCAATCGCGGCATGGGCGAAGGCGGAAGTCCGGTCCAGCAGTGTTGGCTGCATTTTTTTTAAATCACGGGCGACCATTTGGATCTGGAGGAGGAGGTGATTGGCCTCCTGGGCCTGGGTTTCGCGTGCATTTTGCCGGAATGGATTCCACCAGAAGCGTTCATCTCTTTCCGGATCATTTTGCGCATCAATCGTCTGGAACGCCTCTTTCAAGGAAGACCGGCTCTCGCTTAAGCGGTGCCATTGCGCGAGGTCATTGCGCAGTATTTTTTGTTGTGTCTCATCCGGCAGGACAGGTTCCATTTTTGCGGCCGGAACCTGGAGAGGCAGCATAAGACTAAGCAGGATTAGTGCGTGAAGTGTCAATGGATGTATTTGCATGATCACCCTCCCGGTTTTTAATGAACCAAGCCGTATTTCTGAAGTTTATATTGTAATGTACTGCGCTGGATACCCAGCAATTTGGCTGCTTGGGCCTGATTGCCGTTGGTTTGTGCCAATGCTTCTTCGATAAGTTTTTTTTCCATGGTTTCAACCATCTGATTTAAATTTTGATCACCCAAGCGGATTTCATCACTGGGTTTGGAAAGTGCCTGGTCGATTCGCAGGGTGTCGCCGGTAGAGAGCAAAACAGCCCGCTCAATGATATTTTCAAGTTCGCGAACATTGCCCGGCCAATGGTATTCACGCATGAGTCGTTCACTGAAACGGCTGATTTTAAATATGCGATCCCCCTGGTGTTTGCGCAGGAAAAAATCAGACAGCAGCAGGATGTCATCGCCGCGTTCCTTTAAAGGCGGCAGGGGAATAGGGAAGACATTCATGCGCCAGTAAAGGTCCTCGCGGAATTTTCCTTCCCGGACCATGGCCGGCAAATCGCGGTGGGTGGCGCCGATGACCCGGACATCAACCTGGACGGGATCATTGCCGCCGACACGTTCAAATGTTTTGTTTTCCAGAAAGCGGAGCAGCTTGACCTGCATTTCCAGCGGAATTTCACCTAATTCATCTAAAAACAATGTTCCCTTGTGGCATATTTCCAGGCGTCCTTTGCGCTGCGCGGAGGCGCCGGTGAAGGCGCCGCGTTCATGGCCGAAGAGTTCACTTTCAATGAGTTGTTGGCTGTAGGCGGCGCAATGCACGGCAATGAAGGGTCCGTTGGCACGCGGGCTGCTGCTGTGCACCGAGTGCGCGATGAGTTCCTTGCCGGTCCCGGTCTCACCTGTGATGAGCACGGTGGAGTCGGAGGATGCGACCTGCTCAATCAAACGCGTCACCTTTTTAATCGGTTCTGAATTGCCGATGATACTTCCGAATTTGGCATCCGCCTGCTCCTGGAGAAAACGATTTTTGTCGACCAATCGCTTTTCATTGAGAATCCTCTCGACTTTCACTTCAACCTCTTCAAGCCGGAAAGGTTTGACAACGTAATCATCTGCACCGCGCTTCATTGCTTCAACTGCGTTTTCCACGGAACCATACGCAGTCATGAGTATCACGGCAGTGTCGTGGGTGTTTTCCTTAATGTGATCCAACAGATCCAGACCGGATTTTCCCGGGAGGCGGAGATCGGTGAGCACAAGATCATATTCGCGGTTTTGAATATCAGTGATGGCGGTCTCGCTGTCAGGTGCGGTTTTAATTGTAAATCCTTTTTCAGCCAGCGATCGGGCCAGCACTTCGCGGATGTTTTCTTCATCTTCGACAATCAGAATTTTTTCCATCGGGCTACTCCTTGTCCTGGGGAAGGGTAATACAAAACGCGGTACCGCGTTCCGAAGGTGCGAGCGTGAGCGTACCGCCGTGCGCTTCGGCAATGTTTCGGGAAATGGCCAAGCCCAGTCCTGTACCATTTGATTTTTTTGTAAAAAAAGGCTGAAAAATTTGTTGCGCCTCCTCCGGGGCGATCCCGGAGCCGTTATCACTGATTTGCAGGGTGACGGCTTGGGGTTCGCGCTGGACTTCAATGGCAACTTCGCCGTTTTTACCTGCCGCCTGCCGGGCATTGCAAATGAGATTGCGCAGCATGGTCAAAAGACCGGTACGGTCAGCCTGGAGTCCTTTTGACGTTTCTGGAAAATGAATATGGCAATGCGGATCTATTTCCCGGATCGCTGTTTTGAGATCAGAAAAACCAATAAATGCAAGCAACAGTGTGGGTTGCCGGGCATAGGCCATGACATCCATGACAATCAGGTCCAGTCGTCTAATCTCGTTGAGAATACGGTTCACCAGATCCTGGTTATCCGCAGTCGCCTGAATCGCAGGCTGACGGGCAAGCAATTCGGCCAACCCGCTGATGGCGCTGAGGGGATTGCGGATTTCATGGGCGATTCCGGCAGAGAGTACTTTTAATTCGGAAATCCTGCGTTCGTGCTGGTCCCGCTCCTGTTGGGTTTTGTTTTCCAGCGCAAGTGTCATTTCATTAAATGACCGGGAGAGGAATGCCAGCTCATCACTGCCGCTGACCGGGATCTGGATGCTGTTTTTGCCGGCCTGCATGGCCCGAAAAGCATTGGAGAGGCGCGAGAGGCGCTTGCCCAGCCAAAACGCCATACCGAAGCTCAGCCCCAGCGCCAGAATAATGCCGCTGATGAGGATGATGGTTCTGCGGATGCGGACGCGGTCAATCATCGCAAACATTTCCGATCCGGCGGAGAGGCGGAGTAAATGGTTTTCATCCAACCGGGTCAATACCATTTTATGCCACGCCCCTTGGGTACTGCGATGGAGCCGGGTCAGAGCACCGTTGGGATTTTGTATAATCGTGTCGCTTATTCCGGTGGCCGTGCCGGGTGTCCAGTCATGGGTATCGATTTTGACCAAACCCTGGTTGGTCAGGATACTGATTCGGTCCAGGAGATTGGTTTGGGCAAAATTATTGAGCTTTGCAACATCATGAATATAAATCCGGGTTGTCTCATCATCCGGGAGATAGCCCAGCATGGTCTCCAATGGCACGTAGTTTTTTGCCAGATTGGAGACCATGGTCAGGCGGGAGGTCAGTTCACGGTCCAGGGCAGTGAGCAAAAGATTGCCCGCAATCCAGGTGTAAAGCAACAGGGTTGGGAGCAGTACCCCTAAAATAGCGGTGAGTAGCTGCCATTTTAATGACCAGCGAAATGATTTTATCATGTCAGCAATATCCTATTAGTCATGTTAAAAAGAGACCGCAGTTCCCAAGGTCACGGTATTGTATTTATAATTATAGGTTGCATTGTCTTCCACAGTGGAATTGGATGTTTGTGAGATGGCATGAAAACTCAGGAAAAGATTGAACCATTCCGCAAACAGTTGCTGCCGCAGGGTGATGCCGAAATCCAGACTGGATTCCCAGTGCGGGTCATCCCATTTATATTCTGTGACCGTATTTTCTCCGGAACCGGTTTGTTGGTAAGAAGGCCGGGAATAATAATACCGGTTACGCCATCCAAAGGAGACCGAGCCGCGGGGTGCAAAGCCGGTGATCGGGAACCAAAATTTGAAATTGTAAAGCAGTCGGGGCTTGTTCTCGCGGTAGTTGTAATAACCGTCCAGAAAAGCACTCTGGCTGGTATCATAATACCCGGTAGCCGTATAGTGGAGACGGTAGCTGTAATCGAATTCTATCTGATGAAATTTATTAATCATATAAGGAATTTCAAGAATAATATCCGCATAGATGTCTTCGCGCAGTTCGTTTGAAAAGGTTCCGTCAGGTTCATATTTGGGCATTTCAGTATAGAAAACATTTTTAACATGGAATTCGATATTGGTTAAAAGCGGGAATGTGCCCCAGGTCATTTCCTGGCGCAGCCAGACTTCCGTGACATTGATGTCTTTTTCATCCAGATCATCGGGCAGCGCCTGGGCTGTCAGCGTATCGCCGCCTTCATCAATAAATTCCTGACGCCAGTTAACTGAGTAATTGGGATAACGCCGCATGTAAGCTTTGTATCCCAGCTTGGAGCGCATGGGCACACCGAGTTTGTAACGGGCATTGACCTCGCCCCAGGCGCCGGCATCACTATAATTATAAATCCCATTTTCCAGAGTCTCGTCGCTGGTTTCTGCGGAACGTTCCAGGCGTCCGAAGCCTTTGAGTTTGGCCTGCCAGGTTTGATTGAAGCGGTAATTGGCGCCCAGCAGATAATAAAGATTATAACCTCGGGCAAAAATGAAGGCCTCATCATCAATCTGCAGGATATTGTTGGCTCCGTTGTATTCAAATTCCACAGCCGGTGTGATCCATAAGCCCGGAATTTCGGTGAAGCGAACATTGGGTGCAAAATAGAGATAGATGTTTTCAGCAGTAGAGCGGTCATCCGGATTGACAGACTGTGTTTCTTCGGTGACGTAGTCGGGGTCATACGCAGCGCTGCTGACAGACAGACTGGCATCAATGACGGGGGCCAGCTTGATCTCAGCAAACGCAGAGCCGGTGAGGCCGAAGGCCAGCAAGGTGATTAAAAACCGGCAACTGAAAGAAGAAATGGTTTTCATTTGAATCCTCCTGTTTGAAATTTCGTCACATCTAGGTAAAAAAAAGCAGGTCCACAGCGCACACGCGCTGTGGACCTGCAGGTTAGCTAACGCCAGGGGCGTTTAGATTCATCTTCAAAGACATCAACCAAGTGCATGAACTGGGAAACCGTATCAATGTTCCGGCCTTCAAATTCAGTTGCAGTCATGATTCTTTCCTTGTAGGTATTGAAAACCAGGGCGGAAAAATTTTCTACAAGATTTGCCAAGTCATTAAGAAAGTTATCAATGGAATCATATCGCCACTGACGCAGTCCGCCTTCTTCGCTGATCATGTAGTCATCAATTTGTAGAAAGGTGTCATCATCAAAGGTATAGATAATCCGGGTGGCCAGCAAATTTTTATCAATGTAATCAACGGAAGTATGCTTGATGCCGTCCCATTCAATATCTTCGGCAGAGGTGAGCCGCTCATGGCCGGCTTTATGAATATCATTGACCGAAAGATAGGCGGATTTTTCATAGAGTTCAAATTGACTGAAACCGGAATTCCATTCCGGTGAAAAGTAATCCACGCCATAATTGACCTTGTCAAGCATGTTGGAATATTCGATCGCTTCTTCAGTCAAATAAATCGCCGGTCCGTTTTCTCCGGTATGTTTCCATGTTTTGGCCCAGACACCATGGATGTTTTTTGGAAGGATGTCATTGAAAGTGGCCAGATAATTCACATAGTCCAGCCGGTTGTCACGCATCGTGAGGTTGAGGAACTGGACCTGGTTGGCTTCCGGGCGGAGCACATATTCTTCCATCCGGACCCGGTTACCGTGCATATCCGTCAGGACTTTTCCCAGGTGAAGGTCTATGTTTTTCTCCGCCATGGCCAGTTGGAGGTCCTCATGGCCGCGTACGCGGTCTTCGAGGTTTTCCTGGCGCAGGGCATCCGCCATGGTGTTTTCGCGGTTTAATTCATCCAAGCGGAGTACGTTGCGAATGCGCTCAACTTCTTGGGAGCGTTTTTCCTCAATTTCGGTCTGGGTGGGTGCGACAGCCTCGGCATCGCTGGTGAATTTTTCTACAATCGTGTTTTCCACTTCTTGCGGGGTTCGGAGGTCATGAATCGGACGGATCGCCCAGGCTGAGGTGGAGATCAGGCAGATCATACTCAATCCAAGAACCAATTTGAAAACTGTGTTTTTCATTTTTTTTTCTCCTTTCGAATTAGTTTTCACAGTTATATAATGCACAAAGCATGCCAGAAATTTAGTGTGCGTATTGTTGAATAAAAACCCTTAAAAATAAAGAAAAAGAAAGAACATCTTTTTGAGCACATGTCAATAGTCACATCTATAACAACGGATATTGATACGCTCATATGAATTTTTTGAAAAACACTATAAAATCATACTATATTTAAAAAAGACGAAAATTAGCGTGAGTGACGAATATTCGTTACAATGTGTCCGAGACAGGTAATGTAAATGATTTCCTTTTAATTTTATCATTTTCTTTGAATTAAAGGTCATTCTGTACTATTCTGAACCAAACTATTATAAATGAAAATGAAAATTCAGTCGAGACTAATTCCAGCCTGAAGCATAGACAATGCTGTTAGGTTTGTCGTAAAAAAAGGAAGCCTTAATAATGAAGCAAGTTTGGATGAGTATCGTAATCATAGTTTTGATAGGATTCAGGAGCTATTTAAGTGCGGAAGATCAGACACTGGGCTTTCCTCTCATTCGGGTAACCTATCATCTTCAGGACTGGTTGGGCGCGATTGATAAGGTTGAACAAATCCGGGTGGGCGGGGTTACCATTCACGCCACACCTCTGGTGTTCCGGTTTTACCAAACCAGGGGGTTTCGGCCTGCCTGGAGCAATGACCATGGTCCGATTTTGGCGGATATTGATAAAGTGCTCACCGTATTAAGGGGTGCATCCAATGAGGGATTGGATCCGGAAAATTATCATTTGAAAAAGATAGAAAAGATTCTACGGCGCGTAAGACCTGGCGGCCCTATTCAATTCCTCAGGCCGATCCGGGTTGCGGCACTGGATCTTTTGCTGACAGACGCTTTTTTCCTTTATGCCTCGCATCTGTCGCAAGGTAGGGTTGATCCGCGCGGGGTGGATGAACAATTGCCGGCGGTTGTGCGAACATTTTTTTTGCCGGAAATGCTGGAAGAGGTCCTGGTGACGGGTAAAATTCATGAGTGCTTTTCGGAAATTGCTCCCATTCAGCCGGAGTATCTCCGGTTACGCCGGATGCTCATGAAATACCGTCAACTGGAAAAGACGCTTGATGCTGTGAAAATTGCTTCTGTACCACCTTTGAAAAAGGGGGCGCGTGATCCTAAGCGGATTCCGGCACTGCGCATCAAATTGCATTTGCTGGGAGATCTTGAAGAAGTCATTGTGGTTGATGATACTTTTTTTAATAAAGAGATAGAAACAGCGCTGAAGTTATTCCAGCAGCGGCATGGACTTGAGGCGACCGGTGTGATGGATGAAAAAACGGCGGTGTGGTTGAACTTGCCGGGAAAAGATTATATTAAACGTTTGGAAGTCAACCTGGAGCGGCTCCGCTGGCATCCGATGAACTGGGAAGCTGACTATATTGTGGTGAATATTCCGGATTTTTCATTGGCAGTTGTGCAGCAGGAAAAAGAGGTTCTGACCATGCGCGTGGTCACAGGTCAGACCTACCGTAAAACACCGATTTTCAGTGATTCCTTGCGTTTTATTGTGATTAATCCTTTCTGGGAAATACCGCCTTCAATTATATTACGGGATAAGCTCTATGCAATCCGGTATGAACCGGATTTTTTCAAGAAACGGAATATCAAGGTTATCCGGGGATGGGGGAAATCGGAAAAAGAGATAAACCCCGCAAACATTAATTGGAAAAAGGTGAGGATCAGGGATTTTTTTGAAAAATACCGTCTTCGTCAAGCCTCCGGACCGGGTAACCCCCTGGGTCGGATCAAGTTTATGTTTCCCAATGACTATAATGTTTATCTGCACGATACATCTCAGCGCGAATTGTTTGACCGCGCAGTCCGGTCGTTTAGCTCAGGATGTATTCGTCTGGAAAAACCCTATGCACTGGCAGTGCACTGTTTACGGCATGATCGGTTTTGGAACAAATCCCGTTTGCGATCAGCGTTGAAAGGGAAACTTGAACAAAAAATTAAGTTGACGAATCCGCTGCCGATCCATATTCTCTATTGGACCGCTTGGGTGGATGCATCCGGTCGGGTGAATTTTCGTGAGGATATTTACCAGCGGGACGAAAAAATCCGGCAGGCTTTCGCAGATGTATATTTTCCGGATTATCAAAAGCAGCAGGAAGCAAAGGAATCAAAATAATGTTCAGACAGTATTTTTCGGCGTGTCAACTATATCTGGTGTTGGCCGCGCTGCTTGTATGGCCCGGTTTGATTTCAGCACAAACAGGTTTTGATTCAGGGAAGTCCCGGCTGCGTGTTCAGTATCAGGACCGGATACTATCGTATGCGATTGAAAGTCTGGCAGTGTTGCCCGATGAAACGGTCCGTTTGGAAATGACAGACCCGCAACCGGCGGCAGAATGTATTGCCCTGAAGACACAGACTCCGGTGGCACCCATCGCTGCCGGGAGCTGGATTTGGCAAGCCCCGTCTGAACCGGGATTGCGGCGTTTGTTGATTCAACAGCCGGATACCGGTTATACGATGACAATTCATGTATTTGTGATGGTGCCTTTTCAGGCCGGCAGTGCTACCCGGATCAAGGGTTACCGTATTGGGAACTATCCCCGGCGAACCGTACACAGCTCTGTCTTGTATCAGCCGCCCCGAGGTTTTATTCGGGTGACGCAAGCGAATCAAGCCACCCAGGTCAGTCCGCATTTTCAACTAAGGCAATTTGCCTGCAAACAATCGGATAAATTTCCGCAGTATCTATTGCTGGACCCCAAGTTGGTGGTGAAGTGTGAGCAATTGGTGGAGAGACTTAATCGTGCCGGGTATCCCTGTCAGACTCTGGTGGTTATGAGCGGTTATCGGACGCCTTATTACAACCGCCGCTTGGGAAATGTCCGCTTCAGCAGCCATGTCTGGGGCCGGGCAGCAGATGTCTATGTGGATGAAGACCGGGATGGGTTGATGGATGATTTGAACCAAGATGGAAAAAATAATTATATGGATGCCGCCATTCTGTACAAAATGATTGAACGGATGGACGGGCAAGGTGCGGGCAAGACATTGGTCGGTGGGCTGGGGCTTTATGCAAAAAACCGGAATCACGGCCCGTTTGTCCACCTGGATGTTCGCGGGAAAAAAGCCCGGTGGGGAATTGCGGTTCAAAAACCGGTCCGGGCAGGGAAGTAATTAATCGGCTTGCCGCGCGTGGTTTGTTTTTCAAACATTGGAACAAAATTTTGCGCACCATTCTTCCTCTAGACAAACAGCAATGCTGATCGCGTCCGGGTATTTTTGTTTTTCAATGCTTGAAAAGCAGACCACGCGCGGCAATTTTTATATATACGGCATGCACAGTAATGATTCCAAGGGATCCTTTTCCCGTTGACTTGTCTCGATATTTGACTATAATCCTCCCATTACATAATTGCTTGTTTTTGCAGATGTCCCTGCGAGGGGATGAAAAGGGAATCCTGTGCAAATCAGGAACGGGCCCGCCGCTGTAACCGTATACCCAGACTTGTTTCGCCACTGTCCGTTTGGATGGGAAGGTGAAGTCTGAAATGCATTTACGGAAGTCAGAAGACCTGTCTGCAAAGCGGTATCACAACCCTTCGGGCAGATAAAGGGGAATGATGGATCAGGTTTTCAGGCGCCTTGAACCGCAACCGTATTGGATGCAGTTTAAGGCGTTTTTTTATTTTGGGAAAGGAGGAATGTTGTTTGTCTTAGGACATTCGTATCTGAAAAATACGATAATGAATGGAATCACCTTGAATACTGATTTTTTAATGAAAATCAATACTGTGTCCACACGCTAGAGCCGGATTAGACGATACAATTTCCTAAGTGCTCTTTCATAAGTTTGAGGTGCGTCCTGCATCCGGCATTCGCCGGACACGGTCCGCTGGACAAGTTTTTTCATTAAAAAATCAGTATTCAAGGTGATTGTGAAACAGTGTGGTTTATTAACTTAGATATGAGTGAGTTTGGACGTAAACAGGATGACAGTGTCATCCGCACCGGCTGCCATGCGGAATGGGGTGAAAAACCCCAGCTGCCCGGCAACTGTGAGCAGGACGAAAGCCGCTGGATTGCCACTGGGATGACCCGGGAAGGCGCGGTAAGTAGGATGAATGCGAGCCAGGAAACAGGGCTGCCGGAATAATTTCTTGGGAGAAAAGGGGAAAGAAGCATGAAACGATTAACAAAAAGAGTGCTGGTTGGTGTTGTACTGGCAGGGATAATACCCTGTATGAGTTTAGCGGAAGAAACGGTTGTTCAAGCACTGGAAAATGCAGGTGAAATTCAGGAAGAAAAAGTAATGAATGTAAAAAGTGGTGAGGCGGTTGAGGACAATGTTATTGCACCTGTGGTGCCGGAAGTAACAGCGGATGTGATGAATGAAAAACCGGTTGTACTTGCGCCGACAATCGTGACTGCTTCCACCATGGAAATGTCGCTTTCAGAAGTTGTGAGTTCGATTACAGTGATTACTGCTGAGATGATCGAGGCACGCAAAGCACAAAATTTGAAAGAGATTTTACAAGGTGTTGCGGGTATTGATCTGGCACAAAACGGCGGTCCAGGTCAGTTAGGATCGATTTTTATTCGCGGTGCCGCATCGGAAAGAACATTGGTCTTGATTAATGGTGTGCCGCTCAATGATCCCATGTCGCCTGCCGGAAATACGGATATTTCCCGGATCAGCCTGGACAATGTCAAGCAGATCGAGATTGTGCGCGGGCCGCAGAGTGTGGTGTTTGGGTCAGGCGCGATGGGCGGCGTGGTGAATATCATCACGCAACGAGGACCGGAAGACGCCTTTTTAACGATGACGGCTGAAGGCGGGAAATATGGTTCGTGGTTAGGGAAGTTGCAGGCCGGCGGTGCGTGGGCCGGGTTGGCAGCTACGGTTGGCGCATCGCTGGAAGGTACGGAAGGCTTTTCAGCAGCCAGGCATAGCGATGATTTTGTTGCGGCCCAGCCCGTTCCTGCGATGGAAGATGATGGGTTTCGTAACTTGACCCTGGATGTGAATTTGGATTATTCGGCAGTGTCAGACCTTTTGTTCAGTTTGACCAATCGTCTGATCCGCGCGATGACAGAGATTGATGCTTATGGCGGAGATTATGGTGATGATCCTAATTTTGTCTCTGCCTATACTCAGACCGCCCATCGTTTTGATGCGGTTTATCAAGTATTTCCGGATGTTTGGAAGACACGGATGAGTGCGGGATTGAGCCAGCTGGACCGCGTTACGAATAATGATTTTGATACGGATCATCCCTTTAATATGACACGCAGCGAATACCGCTCGAGGACATTAACCCTGGATTGGCACAACCAACTGGATGTCATGGCAGGGAATCATCTGGCGCTTGGCGTCGGTTATCAGCAGGAACAGGGTATGTTCAACTATTATAGTGAATATCTGGACTACTATACTTTTATGTCTGCGGTTTCGGAAAATAATTTTGCTATTCGCAGCACGCATACCACGGGTATTTATCTGGAAGATCAATATACCTGGGAAGGACTGGTCGTCAATGCCGGTGTGCGCTATGATGAACATGATCAATACGGCGGTCATACGACCTATCGAGTGACACCTTCCTACCGGTTGGCAGATTGGGGTACGCGTGTGAAAGCAACCTATGGGACGGCATTTAATGCACCGTCACTCTATCAACTCTATGTTGAGGATATATATTCTCAAGGGAACCCTGCCTTGGAACCGGAAACCTCAATGGGGTGGGATATTGGTGTGGAACAAAAGATAATGGATGATAAAATAATGGTAAGTGCCGCCTATTTTCAGACAACCTATGAAAACCAGATTGATGCACCTTTTGATGCGACGGTTTATAAATATGTTTATACCAATCTGGGAAAGACCGAGACCAAAGGTTGGGAGGTCGAGATCAGTGTTGAACCTTGGGATGATCTTGTTTGCAAAATTGTTTACACGAAACTAACTGCCAATGATTTGACTCATGAAGATACGATCGGTCCGGAACCCTTAATTCGTCGGGCGGATTATCAAGTGGCGGCGGATATTTTATATACGTTTCAAAAAGCATCCGCTGCGTTGCATGTAGGTCATGTAGGGCCGCGTTGGGATAGCGGGAAAAAGGAACTGGAATCGTACACACTGCTTGATATGGTGCTGCGTTATCAGGCGATGCCACAAGCCCAAGTCTATGTGAAACTACAGAATATGCTGGATGAGGATTATGTGGAAGTGAGCGGATACACCACGGCGCGTTTTGCAGCCTATGCGGGGATCAAGATTGATTTGTAATTAAGAGAGAATAATTGAAGAAAGACAGGATCACTCCGGCGAGTCTTTATTTCGGTTATACGAAAACGAAAAGACGTATCATTTACAGAAGGTGTTGTTTGGCAAATTGTTTTCCGTGATACTTTATAGCGTAATCGTATAACCGAAATAAAGACTCGCCGGAGTGACTGTTAAAATAGGTAATCCGGATTGTAATGGAATTAAATAGATGGCATTGATTTTTGGCGTGCGGAACAGTTAAAAATGTTGGGAGTTGTCTTTCTGGAAAGTATTCATTTTTCCATACAATTACGGTATAAAGAAAATAAAGAGAACGCTTTGCCAAGCAGTACCTGTGATTGAATGTGGTTTTTTCGTTTTGGAGGGGAGAATGGATGTTTTCCAGGAAGATTCATTAATTTGAAAAGAAAATGTAACTGAAAAAAATGAAAGCCGGGTAATTTTGTATGATGAAAAAGAATCTTTGGGTCAGGGTACTGGGTCTTTGCATATTAGGATTTTGTGTCATCGCAATACCTGCTGTGGCTTTCATTATGCCGGGTGGTCAGGTGGGACGTATGCACTTGTATCAATTGGCCAAAGGGCAATCGCCGCAGCGGATTATTTCCATGGCACCCGGTATTACAGAAACGCTTTTTGCAATAGGGGCCGGCAAGCAGGTTTGCGGTGTCACGGATTTTTGCGATTTTCCTGAAGCAGCCCAAGAGCTTCCCAAGGTGGGAGGGTATTATGATCCCAACTTTGAAGCTATTCTGAGATTAAAACCTGATCTGGTAGTGCTTTTGCCGGAACACGCTGAATTCCGTGCGCGTTTTCAATATTTGCGCATACCGACTTTGACAGTGGAGATGAATAGTCTGGTAGGTATTATGAATACATTCATTCAATTGGGGATGATTTGCCGCAAGGAAGCCCAAGGCATCCATCTGGCGGAGACCCTGCGCTGCGCCATGCTGGATGCGCTCGCACGGCAGCCATGGGAAATCCGTCCGGCGGTTATGCTGGTGATCAGTCGTGACTATGACAATTCGTCCATCAAAGAGGTATATATTGCCGGGCAAGGTGATTTTTATGATGAATTGATTTTTTTGGCCGGCGGTAAAAATGCCTATACCAGATCCACGCCCCGGTATCCCAAGCTTTCCCAGGAAGGGATTCTCGCGCTGCGGGCCGATGTGGTGGTTGAATTAGTGGCTGAACCGGAAAAAGTGTCCCGGCCGGTTTCCGAACTTACCCATGACTGGTATGCGTTGCCCGGTCTGAATAAACCAAACCAAATACCGATCAGACTGTTAACCGGGACATATCTTGTGCGCCCCGGACCACGGATTATCCGGCTTTTAGAAACATTGCGGACCATTTTGCAAGAGGTGTCAGGCCAATGATTCTGAGTGCCAAACAATGCAGTTGTCAGGTTGAGGATAAAATTTTATTGGACCAGGTGGATTTTGAGGTGGAGGCCGGGCTGCGGTATGCTGTCATCGGTCCCAATGGCGCAGGTAAATCAACCTTGCTCAAGGCGCTTTGCCGGCTGATGCCGCTTTCAGCTGGGGACTGTATTTTATCGGGAAAAAAAATGTCCGCGTTTTCACAAAGAGATCTGGCAACATGGATTTCTTATGTTTCGCAGACAGTATTCAACACCAATGGCTTTACAGTGCATGAGTTTGTTCTTATGGGGCGCTATCCGCATCTTTCGCCTTTTACTTCATTGCGGAAAACAGACCGTGACAAGGTGGATGCAGCTCTGGAAATGACAGGTATGCAGACATTTGCCCAGCGCCGGCTCGACACGTTATCCGGCGGGGAACGGCAGAAAGTTATGATTGCCGCAGCGATGGTGCAGGAAGCGCGTATCATGCTGCTGGATGAACCTACAGCATTTCTCGATCCCTTACAGCAGGACCAGGTTTATGCACTGCTGGAAACCATTCGTGCCCGGACCCGGGTCACCTTAATTGAGGTCACGCATGATGTCAATCGTGCCGCTTTGAGTCATGATATTATTTTGGGATTAAGGCAGGGGCGAGTCGTTTTTTGCGGCACACCGGAGGAGTTAATGCAGCCGGAAGTACTGTACGCTATTTATGGCAAACACTTCACATTTGCGCGTCATCCGGAAAATAATTGCCAAGTCGTGATGCCCACGGGGAAAAGTATATGAGAAAAAATCCCTGGTTGTTTTTTACCCTGCTGATAACCGGCTTTGTTGCGGCCCTGGTCATACTGCCTTTTGTGGGGATTGATTTGATAACCCCGGCGCAGGTTTTTACAGCGGAGGAGAATCAAATTCAGCATATTTTTTGGGAATTACGGGTACCGCGCGTACTGACCGGTATGCTGGTAGGCTCAGTGCTGGCAATGGCGGGAATGACTTTTCAGGCGCTTTTCCGGAATGCCCTGGCAACACCTTTCACGCTTGGGACAGCTTCCGGGGCCAGTCTGGGAGCCAGTGTCTATATTTGGGCCGGGTGGTCCATCAGTCTGCTGGGTATTAGCGGGCAGACGTTGTTTGCTTTTTTAGGCGCCATTACGGCACTGGCATTTGTCTACGGATTTTCACGGGTTAAAAACGGGATGTCAACCAATACCATGCTCCTGGCAGGTGTCGCGATTGGCATCTTTTTTTCGAGTCTGATTCTTTTGATCCAGTATATGGCTGACCAGGCGCATAGTCTGCGGATTTTGCGCTGGCTTATGGGTGGCTTGGAAGTGGTGGGATTTCGTCAGTTTTTGGAAGTGCTGCCATTTATGCTGCTGGGCGCGGTGGTAATTTATTTTTACCGCTGGGAAATGAATCTCATTTCCACCGGTGAGGATTTGGCTGCCGGGCGCGGGGTTAATGTCAACCGGACAAAGATTGTGCTGCTGGTCACAGCCGGTCTTATGGTGGGGGCGGTGGTGGCAGTGGCCGGGCCGATCGGGTTTGTCGGTTTGATTGTGCCGCATATTTGCCGGTTGCTTATCGGCCCGGATCATCGCAGACTGGTGATTGCCTGTGTACTGCTGGGCGGGATTTTTCTGTCCGTTTGTGATGCTTTGGCCCGTTTGCTGATTGCGCCGTCTGAATTGCCGGTCGGCATCGTGACCGCGCTCTTGGGCGGGCCTTTTTTCCTCTGGGTGCTGCTCCGGAAGAAAATATCGTAAGCCGGATAGGAGCACAATGAAAAATAAAAAAGGGTACACACATATCTATACCGGCAATGGCAAGGGCAAGACCACGGCGGCTTTAGGCCTGGCGGTACGTGCTGTTGGTGCCGGAAAGAGGGTCTGCTTTATCCAGTTTTTAAAGGGCGGTATCTATTCAGAGCATCGTGTGTTGAAACAAATCAAAGGGATTACACTCAAGAAATTCGGGCGGGATTGTTTGGTTGGGAAGAAAGCGGTTGAGGCAGATTATGTTGAAACCGAAAAGGCCCTGGCTGCGGTTACGACCGCACTTTTTTCCGGCAGGTATGATTTGGTCATTGCGGATGAAATTTTGGTAGCAGTCAGCATGGCATTGATTGCTGAGTCGGATGTAAAAAAATGCATGCAAGCACGTCCGCAAGCAGTTGAACTGGTACTGACCGGCAGGAATGCTTCTCCCGGCCTGAAGCGTATGGCGGATTTGGTAACTGAGATGAAGGAAGGGAAACATTATTATCAAAAAGGTGTCATGGCCCGACGCGGGATTGAATATTGATTGTAGGGAACGGTCGCCCGGCATTCGCCAGGCAAGCTGACCGTTCCCTACAATTAAAAAAAAATCAGGCCTCGAAGATGCCGTAAACCGGCGGACCGACCAGCATATCCTGAAAGGGCATTTTGTGAAATTGGAAATGAGCCTGCAGGGCATGGGTACATTCAGCCAGGCATTTTAAATCATCATATTCCGCATAAATGAGGATAGAGGCATGGTCCAGGTACGGTAAGGTCGGGTCTTTCACCATCGGGTTGACGCAGGCAGTCCGGCAGCCGGGACAGGTCCGTTTGAAAGCAGCGTAATTTTCGAATAATTGCAGGGCTTCTTCCTGGACATCGGATTTGAGTTTGAAAATGGCAACTTCTTTTACCATGGGCTAAAAACCCCTCTCGAAAATAATTGATGGGATATTATAGCGAAAGTAATTGACAGGGTCAATCATTGGCTCGTAAAAAATAAAAATAAAAGACCTTGGTATGCAGATTGAAAGTATTTATAATGATGACTTCAGATAGGGCAGGCACTGGGGACGAAGTGGTGTCTGGCCAAACAACGAACTATTGGAGGTGGATTCCTTTGAACGGTATTTCTGAAAGAGCAAACCAACTGGCGGTCTATTATTTGAGAATTGGAATTGGTTTTGTGACGTTGTGGACAGCTTGGGATGTGATTGTCCATCAGGTACAGGTCAATGCTTTTTTTGCAGCATTTCCCCTTGGGGGTGTTTTGTCCGGGCAGATCATGGTGGCCTGGTTTGTCATCTTGCTGGCTTGCGGTGTTTTGATTTTTAGCGGCTGGTATTTTCGGGAGGCCACAGCAATTTTGGGTGTTTTTTTATTACTGTCTTTGTTGGTTTTTAATTTTATGGCTCCCAACGTGAATGCTGTTTTGGGGCCATTTCGACCGCTGTTTTTGAAAAATTTGGTATGGTTTGGCGCATGTCTGATGTTGGTCGTACAGCCGACCGATCCGTTTAATCCGGAACGGCGCCGGGTTGCCGGGTTACCGGCACTACAGCCAAAAATACAATTGGTTTTTCGCGCTATTTTAGGTGTGTATTGCATCTGGGACGGGCTTTTGCAGGCATTGAATGCCAACCACTATTTAACCTTTTTGAGCGGGACCTTCACCCAGATTCCGCTGGTGCCCGATAATGCAGTGAGTGTGATAATGGTTCTGTTTTATATTGTACAGATGCTGGCTGGGGTGATGATTCTTACTGGGATTAAGTACCGCTGGGCATTGACATCCCTTGCGGCGATTGTCGTGATTCATCTTATTGGAATGAATTGGTTTGCCGGCAAAGACCTTTTGCGCGCCGGAGGCCGGTTTATGATGCGCGATATGATTGTGTTAACCAGTATAGCTTATTTTTGGCTGACAGGTCCCGGCTCGCCTATCCTGCAAGTGAGCGTGGAAAAAAAATCGCCGCTACGACACAATGATGACGGTATTTCCAGAGAAAGTACGATGCCTATTTCTCAACAAGATCAGTTATAGGTATCTATGGAAACTGTTTTTGGCTCGACACAGCTGATGCTCGAAAAGGGCGACATCACCAAACATGCTGTTGATGCTATTGTCAATCCAACGACCCCGCATTTGATTGGCGGCGGAAGTGTTGCTGCTGCGATTCATCGGGCGGGCGGGCGGGCAATTGCTTTTGAATGCCGCCAATTGATTCGCGCGATTGGACGCCTGCAACCAGGGAAAGCGGTCATCACCGGCGGCGGGATATTGCCTGCAAAGCATGTGATTCATACGGCGGGGCCGGTTTGGCAGAAGGACCCGGGAAGGGCGGCATGGGTTCTTGCCGGTTCTTATAAGGAAAGTCTGGTGCTGGCGGAAAAAATGGCGTTGAAGACAATCGGGTTCCCCTCGATAGGGACGGGTATGGGTGATTATCCGGTTCGTGAAGCATCGCAGGCGGCCCTGGAGAGCGTGAAAGCGTATTTGCTTCGAGGAACAACACTTGTGCGTGTCGTATTTATTTTGTATTCAGACGAGCATTTGCATGTTTATCAAGAAACACTGCAAGCGTTGATTTGATACGGGACGCATTCGATGGAGTCATGATGTTGACAATTCCAAGAGGCACGATTCGGCCGGGACACTACAAAGCGATTTTTTTTGATGCGGGGAATACGTTGTTCAAAGTACAGCCCTCGGTAGGAACGGTCTATGCCCGGACCGCGAAATTATTTGGTTTTAAATTAGGCCCGGGTGAGCAGACGGCTTTGGAACGCTATTTTCAGGAGGAATGGAAGCAGCGTTCTTCCCGAGGGCGATTTGATTTGGGCGGTACGCTCAAAGAAGAACGGCAATGGTGGTACGATTTGGTAAAAGCGGTTTTTGACCGGCTGGGCGGGATGGATCATTTTGATCCGTTTTTTGATCATTTGTATGAACTGTTTGCTTCTGCGGAGGTGTGGCAGCTTTTTCCCGAGACCTGCCATGTGCTGGAAACCTGCCGTGAACGCGGATTGGTTGTCGGGATTGTTTCTAACTGGGATTCGCGTTTGTTGAAGATCTGCGAAGGACTGGGGCTTTCCGGAAAGGTTGATTTTATTATTGCTTCGGCCATGGTAGGTATTTCCAAACCGGACCCGGCCATTTTTCATATGGCGCTGGAACGGGCGGGTGTGAAGCCGGACGAAGCGATTCATTTGGGCGATTCCCTGGAAGATGATATTTATGGCGCGTACGCAGCCGGAATGGACGCGCTTTTGATTGAACGGTCCCAAGACCGTAGGCAGCAAGATGTCGCTATGGCCGATTCTCTGCATGCAGTTTTGGATTTTTGTTAAATTTTCCGGAGTGGAAGCCGGGGCTTGCTGCGGGGATTTACAGCGGCGGATTAACAAGGAGGAAACGATGCTGAAACGATGGGTGCTGACAATCGGGTGTCTGCTCATACTGACCGGGATAGGGGTGACGGTGGGAGAGGCAAAAAGTAAAGCGAAGGCAATTGATGTAACCAAACCCCGGATGGTGATGGTGGAAATTCCTTCATGGAAAACCGTGTTTTTTGGGTTGCCCAAAGAACTTCCCCTGATGATCCGGCCGGGGGAACCATTTGACGGCAGTTCGCGGCAATATGATTTTTCTGAAGGGACTGAGGCCATGCGCATCTTTTTGTCGATGCGCCCGCAGGCTAAGCACGCGGTTGCGTACCGGTGTTTTATTAAGAAATGGCCCCGTTATCAAGAGTTTTTTAAGGCGGTTGACCAGGAGGATTATGCCCTCGCGGAAAAGCAGCTTATGGAAATACGTACGCTTGATCCGAAGGAGCCTGCAGTACACTTTTACTACGGAAGTCTAAATACTCATTTGAAAAAATATCAACAGGCGGAAAAAAGTTATCAGAAGTGCCTTGTGCTTTACCCGAAGTACGGTCCGGCGTATATCAATCTGGCCAGGTTGGCCAAAGCCAGAGGCGATGAACCGGCTGCCAAACGTTATTTAAGGACTGCGATTGAAAAACTGGATAAAAGCAGTCAACAAGATGCAAAACAGATTGCTGAAAAAATGCTGAAGAGTTTGAGCGGGGAATAACCTGATGCACGGTATGACAGAGCAATCCCTGGGATGAAACGATGCAGGCGGTTGCCTGGGTATGCAGCGCAGGGGAAATGATACCGACCATCGCCGGTTTGAACCCTACGCGATGTAAAAAAAAAGAGGAGTTGCCAATGCCTGAAATTAGAAAAGTTGAATCCGGAAAATTATTATGCTTGGAAACCACCGGGCCCTTTGAATCGATACACGATCTCTATCGGCAAATTGATACATTTGTCAAGGAACGGCGCGTTCCGATCAAGGGTGACCGGCTGGCGATTTTTTATGATGCGCCGGAGGGTATTGACCGCGCACACGCACATTTTGCAGCTGCAGTGGAGCTGGCAGGGGAGTGTACCGGTGACGGAGAGGTCACGGTGGTCATTCAGAGTGCTGCGATTATGGCATGTGAAAGCCATCAGGG
The DNA here is from genome assembly GCA_021108215.1 of bacterium. Classification (NCBI taxonomy): domain Bacteria; species bacterium. The sequence goes on from JAIORK010000002.1 coordinate 36,408, forward strand.
TGATTATGCCGGACTAACAGACGCGTATCAGCGGCTTTTAAGCTGGATTCACGACAAGGGGTTTAAAATAATCGGTCCGCCGCATGAGTATTATATTTCCGGTCCGCCGGCTGATTCCGCCACGTACCTAACGGAGATTCAAATTCCGGTAGAACGTCCCGGTTTTTAAGGTGTGATGTGGATTTACGTCCGATTCCCGGGGGAAAACTGGAGACACTGAGGAAATCCTATCGAAAGCAATTGGGGATTCCTGTTATTTCAGATTTTCATGAAGCTTTATGCCGGATGGGTCAGGCTTTTCGTATTGAGGATATGGGTCGATCATTGGGGTATGTTATTTTTTCTCAAGATACTTTTTTAAAGGATCGGGACCCGATGATTCCTGAATTTTGTCTTGATCTTGAACAAACTAAATATGCCCGGACGATTCTGGAAAAGATTTTTGATGCGCTTAGTCCGGCAACGGTGATGAGCCGCACGGATGATACTCGTGGTTTTCCCTTATTGATGGATTTACGCCTCCCTAATGAAGTGGCAGCGTCATTGTATTGTTTGGAGCAGAAACCGGTTTGGGTGGAAGATTCCGACATCCATATAGAACAATGCCGAATGGACCAGGCGCAGGAGTTATTATCGCTTTACGCTTCTGCCAGTCCGGAGGACGGCGGAATCCCGGATGAAATGGCGCTCACCAAGAGTCTGGCACTTTGGCGGCATTACCGCCTGGTGAACCGAAATCAGACGCTGGCGGTCTGCTATTGTGTTCCTCAGATTGAACCGTATGTTACGACCGCCTGCATTGTTGATGCAGGTATGCGCCGGAAAGGCTATGGGCGCTATCTGACGACATACACTATTTTGCAGATATTGGCGGATAATAAAAAATTTTTAGCAGTAACACCATCTGAAAACGAGGCTGCCAGGGGGCTGGTGGAATCATTGGGGGCCGGTCTCAGGGCGCATTTTATTAATTTCAGGCCGTAAATAAAGCGCGGTTTAAAGTTACAAAGAAAACGGAATTCTAGGTTGCACAAATAAGCAATTTATTTTATCCTGAAAAAGTAATTAAAAGGGTTCTGCGGGCAGGGGTGGATCGCAAGATGATCGTCAGGCAAAACAGTTCCCGTATGAAAATAAGGACAAGCAGGACAGACAAAAAACGTAAGTTTATGAATTTTTATGCTTTGTTATTGTAGCGTGGTAAATTACGGGGGAAAATAGTGTGAAAAAATTTTATGTTTTACAACACATTGAATGTGAGCCGCTGGGGATATGGGAAGAAGAATTAAAACGCTGGTATGCCCGTTATGAATATGTCAAGGTTTGGGAAGGCGCAGCCATGCCGGCACCGGAAGACACGCTGGCGGCCATTATTTTGGGCGGGCCGATGAGCGTAAATGACTCGGAGAACCATCCCTATTTAACTGCGGAGATTGATTATATTAAGAAATTGATTGATCGTAAAGTTCATGTGCTGGGTGTCTGTCTGGGAGCGCAAGTTATTGCCGCAGCCCTGGGAGCGAAAATTATTAATGGTTCGCGTTCGGAAATAGGTTATTCTTCCGTTACATTGACCCATGAAGGGGTGGCGGATCCGCTGTTGTTGGGATTTCCTATGGATTTGCCTGTCTTTCAATGGCATGAGCAGGGTTTTGAATTGCCCAAGGGCGCCGAACGGTTTGCCGGGACGGAAGATTACCCCAACCAGGCATTCCGCTATGGGAATGCCTGGGGATTTCAATTTCATCTTGAAGTTACGCCGGAGTTGGTTGCAACGTTTGCACAGGCTTACGGCGAGATGCTTGCGCGTGTACCGTCGCTTACACCGCAAAAACTCAAGGATGATGCCAATGCCAAAGGTCACATGGTTTCTTTGTACGGGCGTCAGGTGATTCGCCGGTTTTGGGATTCTGTGACCGCAATGGAGTAAGTGATAGTTTCATTCCTGTTAAAAAATAGAAGGAAAAGATAATGGTAATACGAAATGAACAACCCTGGCAGTTGCTGTTATTAATGGGGAGCGGTGTGTTTATTGGTTCCTTTTGGGTTCTTTTTGGTTTTTTGTCCGTGGTGGGAACACCGGCAGCCTGGTGGCAGTATTTGATAAGCCTATTGCCGGGTACGGCCATGTTGTTTTTGGTTCTTATGGCAAGGCGGGCACCCATACCCTACGGCTCCGCCATGGTCCTTATGGGCGGTTTGTTAACCATCACATCGCTGTTTCGTGGTGAACCACTGATGAGCGGAGCTGTTATTGGTATTCCGTTAGGTTTATTGGGTATTTTTTTTGTTTTAACCCGACGTGTTATTCTTTCGGGTAATCAAAAAAATCGGTGAAGGTTGTACAGTTTCTGTTGCGGAAGCGTGTATTTATTTTTTATGGGTTCGTCATTCCGGCGTGGTTTTAGCCGGAATTCAGAAAAACATTGTAGTATAAGCAAAGATACTTCCTGGATACCGGCTGGAGTTTATCCCGGCATGTCGTAAGCCGGAACTTATCTTTTCTTAACCGATATTAATTAAAACGGACCGGGTAGAGGTCCGGCAAGGAGTGGTTCCATGGCACGGTATGTTTATTTTTGTTCAAAATGCAGCAAGCAATATGAAGTGGATAAACCCATGGCAGAGGCTGCGCGTTTAGAGACTTGCCCAACCTGTCACGTTACCGGCGAACGGGTTTTTACCGCGCCGGGTGTGTCGATTAAGGGAGCGCCGGTCCGGTTTAAGGATGGGAATGAAATAAACTCGGGCAATTGTGGCGGCGGATGTTGCGGTGATGGAAGTTGTTCTGTTTCATGATTGGTTGGTGCGTAGTGTGCCGGAAGAAAGAGGAGACGTATTGAAGGTTTGGTTCGGAAAAAAAATCAAACGGATTGTAGATCATTTTGAATTAAATATTATCGGCAAGTGGCTTTTTATCGGTATTTTGATTGGTGTTGTCGGCGGTCTGGGTGCTTGGGTATTTATGCTGCTGCTTAATTTTTCCAAAACTGTTTTTACGGATCATGCCCTGCTTAAAATCATTCCCCATGCAGCTATGCAGCCCGGCCAATATCGCTCTTTGCTCTCTTATTCCTGGTGGTGGCTGGTTCCCCTGATTCCATTTTGCGGGGGACTCATTTCAGGAATTTTGGTATATCTCTGGGCACCGGAAGCCGAAGGTCATGGGACAGATGGTGTGATTAATAGCTTTCATCGTGGTCGTGGTTTGATTCGCGGCCGGGTTCCCATTGTAAAAACCATTGCGTCGGCAGCCATTATTGGCAGCGGCGGCAGCGCGGGCCGGGAAGGTCCGATCGCACAGATCGGGGCTGGTTTTGGTTCTTTGTTGGGACGATGGATGCGGGTTTCGGTGAAGGATAGAAGGTTGATGGTGCTGGCGGGAGCGGCTGCCGGTATTTCTGCAATTTTTCAGGCGCCGCTGGGCGGTGCGATTTTCACCACAGAAGTATTGTACCGGAATCACGAATTGGAGACCGAAGCGCTGATTCCCGGGGTTATTTCTTCGTTGACTGCCTACTCGCTTTACACCCGTTTGGTAGGCCGGGAACAACTGTTTGTTATTCCTCAATTACGGTTTGAGCGTGCGGAAGAATTATTGATTTATGCCATTCTGGGAATAATATGTGCCTTGGTGGGGATGTTTTACGTGAAGATTTTTTATGGATTCAGGGATCATGTTTATTCGCCTATGAAAATCCCTAAATGGCTTAAACCTGCCATCGGCGGATTAATGCTTGGCGGATTATTTGTGTTCCTGCCACAGGTCTGGGGCGGTGGTTATGATATCATGCAGCAAGCCATGTCTCATCAATTGAGTATGGGTTTGATGTTTCTGCTGGTTTTTGGGAAGATTATCGCCACATCGTTTAGTATCAGTTCCGGCGGATCCGGGGGTGTTTTTGCGCCATCACTGTTTATTGGCGCTATGTTAGGTGGTGCGGTGGGAACGCTCTTTACAGGATGGTTTCCGGGAAATTTCATGCCTGATTCAACCGCGTTGGTGGTGGTGGGAATGGGCGGTTTTTTTGCCGGGGTGGCCAAGGTACCGCTCGCCAGTATCATTATGGTATCCGAGATGACAGCCGGTTATGGTTTGCTGGTGCCGATGATGCTGGTCTCAACCATTACCGTTCTTTTTACCCGGAATTTTTCACTCTATGAAAAACAGGTTAATGCCACCATTGATTCGCCGGCCCACCGGGGTGATTTTATCACTGATTTTTTGGATGGTTTGTCGACCCGCAGTACCAAGGCATTGTCCGTTAAACCGGTCTCGGTACGTGCCGTTACTACATTGACGGATATGCTGAAAAAGACCAGCGGAAGCGAACAGGATATTGTGCCGGTGGTTGATCAAAACGAGGTTGTTTTAGGGGTTATTTATTTCCAGGATTTAAGAGACGTATTATTTGAAGGTGAACTTGATTTGAATTTGATCATTGCAGCTGATGTTGCGAAAATGCGGTTCCCTTTTATAACACCGGATGAGAATTTACATAGTGCAATTACCAAGTTCGCCCAGTATAATTTGAGCGAACTGTTGGTCTTGGACGAAAAAACAAAAAAACTTATGGGTGTTTTGTCAAAAAATGATGTTATGATCGCGTATAACAGTAAGTTGGAAAGTTTTAAAACGCCGGGTGCGGAGATGGGGAAGCGTGGAGGGTTTTTGTAGTTTGAGAAGTCGTGTGGATAGGCTGGGATAAAAACAAACCAATTACCCAATTTGACGGGAGCCGATATTGTTAATGAATAAACTATTGCACTATCTCAGTTCTTTAAAGAGCAAGAGCATCAAACGGTCCGTTTTTATTTTTATTTATGTGTTTGTTTTTAGTCTGAGTTTGGTGTTTGTGATTCCAAGTTATCTTCAGCAAAAATGGCATATTACTCAGGAATTTGCTGAACGCGGGAAATCGCTTACGAGAAATTTTGCACTCAATTGTCAAAATATTTTGAGCGATCAGGACCGTGATGCTTTGTTCACCTTGGTAGATAGTCTTATGCGCGAGAGTGATTTAATGTGGGTTCTGATTATGGATGGGCAGGGCAATGTGCTGGCGGAAAATGGTACGGTTGACTTTGAATTCCTTAGAGAGACATTGAAGAAACTGCCGGCAAGTCATGCTGTGAATGCCGCCAAGATTCGGTTGCCGGACGGCAAGAAGGCGTACAATCATATTGTGGGCATTAAAAAAAACGCATTGGCCGCAGATACTGTGGTGAATCAGGAGCTTGCTTTTTTAGAGGGATTTGGGGAAGAAACGGACCTAAGCGGTGATTTGGATGAACAGGAAAGCAGTACTGTTGGTATTGTGCATGTCGGCATGTCTTTAAACCGCCTGGAAATGGTTGAACGGAAAATTATTTTTCAATTGTTTATTATTAGCCTGTTGGCTTTAGTCGCGGGGACGGTATTTGGTTTTTATTTTATAAATTTTCTGCTGACGCCAATTCATCAATTTATTGCCCGCATGAAGGATATTGCTTCAAAGGGCGGTGATCTTACGCAGCGGTTGACGCTTGATCGTGAAGATGAGTTCGGTGAAATGGCGGTTTATTTTAATGAGTTTATTGATAATATTTCCCGGATTGTGAAAGAAACTTCGAAATTGGTTGGTAAAATGAATGTTTCTTTGGAGGAGATATCATCCACTGCTGAAGAGCTGAGCGCCAATGCGGATAGCGTCAATTCGACTGTTCAGGGTGTTACCAGTGATTTGGAACTTCAGGAAACCGAATCGACTACCACCCATAATACCATTGAACAAATTCTTACATTGCTTTTACAAACAACTCAAAAATCTCAGGATGCCTACCAGGTTTCAGCTGAAACTGAAAGAGTTTCCCGGGAGAGCGGTCAGACGGTGACCGAAACAGTTGCGATGATTAATGGTATTTCCGATAAAATGAATTTGATAGAAGAACGGATGGGTCGGTTGAATGAGTCCTTGAGCGGCATCGGAGAATTTGTAGAATCGATTAGAAAAATTGCATCGCAGACCAATTTACTTTCATTGAATGCCGCTATCGAAGCGGCTCGAGCAGGAGAAGCTGGTCGGGGGTTTTCCGTGGTAGCGGAAGAGGTTCGGAAGTTGGCAGAGGATTCCGGGGGTGCTTCCGAGCGGATTCAGGATTTGATAGGAAAAATTCAGGCGGAAGTTAAAGGTACCAGTGAGGCAACCCGTCAGGGTGCCGAGGTTGTCGGGCAGGGTTCCGAGATGATTAATGAAGCAAGAAATGCTCTGGGCACTATTATGCAAAGTGCCGAGCATTCAGCGGGTGTGGCCGAAGATATTTCTTCGAGTTTGGTCATGCAATCTGATTCTCTTAAAGAGATGATCACGCAGGTTGAGAATGTTAAGCAGCTGGTGAAAGGCAATTTTGTAGCAGCCCAGTCTGTAGCGGCTTCGGTCGAGGAACAGACAGTGTCTTTTGAACAGATTACAACCGCAATTCAAAAACTAAGTGAAGACGCTCAAAATATTCGTAAACTGGTTGTAGAATTTAAGATTGATTGAACGATGGATAGTCGGAAGGAAAACGCTTTTACCTAATAATGTCGGTGGCTCCGCCCCGGTCGGTTTGGGGATCGTATGGAATTTTTTTCGGTTGCATGTCCGGGGAAGTTTCACAATTCTTGATTTTTCTTGATTTTAACCGTAACTGTGATTATTATGTTTAATATGCTGGTCGCGAATTCCCCGGTGGGGCTGAAGCGGGACAGTTATAATGGTTTTCTACAGATTATATCCAAATTTTTCGACTGGACAGATAATGGGAGAACGGGACTTCCTTGATCGTTTGTTTTTTTGTCCGGCGGACCGTGTCCAGCTTGCCCCGCGTATGTGGGGGCGAAGGCCGGGTGCCGGATTAGAATGGGGAAGTTGAATAAGAAATCAACGCAAAATACCTGACGAGGAGTGATGAGATGCATAAAGTGAAAGAATTATGGAATCGGGTTATTTTTCGTGAAGTTGTGGAGTCGGAAAGCGTTTATGAAAATCGGCTTTCGATGACCGAAGTCGGTGACGGCTATCTCAATCTCTCGAATATGGATATCCCGCCCCGCTGTCATATTGATGATGAGTTGCTCCATGTGGTGATGATTGATGTCAATGGGAAATTTGAAGAACCAGTTACTTTTAGATGCCGCCAGCGTAAAGCCAAAGGGAAAAAGGGAAAAGTCTTTAAGCGTCAGCGTTTTTGGCCGGTTGGTTTTGGTTTGAAAGAATGGTTTAAAAAACAAGGAGTGGAAAATGGCGACTTGATACTCATGGCTGTTTCCACCAGTGCCAATTATTTGATTTTTCGCGCCATTCGTCCTAAAACACTGCTTATTCTTCATGATCGTCGGGCAAATGAAAGGCGTGATTTAGAACGGCGCTTTGATGATCGGAGAAATACCCTGGTGCATGTCAGTATGGAGCGGCGTATTCGTGACCGGAGAAATTTAGAAAGAAGAAATGAAGAACGCAGGATTGCCAAGTTGAATAAGTAGGCGGTCGCGGCTGCGCGGGTTTTCAAGTGTCGCTCAATTCTGATTAATTAACCTGCCAAAGATTTTGTCTGATAGGCACACACGGTGATGGGGCGCTGCCTATGGAATCGTAATAATTTTTGCATCTTCTAAAGTGATTGCCGGGCGGGTAAGGAGCGGATATGTTTGTTGGCGGGATGATTCTTGTTGGTTTACTGGCCGGGATTGCCAGCGGCGCACTGGGGATTGGCGGTGCGATTCTTATTATTCCCATCCTGGTGTATATTGGCGGTATGGATCAGAAAATGGCGCAAGGAACAACGCTGCTGCTAATGCTCCCGCCAATCGGTTTTTTTGCCGCCTGGGAATATTGGCGACATGGGCAGGCTGACTGGGTGGCGGCTGCGTGGATTTGTTTGGGATTTCTAATCGGGGGGTTCATCGGTGCAAAGTTGATTGCAAATGTACCGCCGGTGGTATTGCGCAGAGCTTTTGGCCTGCTTTTGATTCTGGTGGGAGCAAAAATGTTTTTTCGTCCATGAGCAAGACGACTGGTTTATTAAAATAACAAACACGCGGCATGTAGTTGTGGTAAAATATCAATCATGGAATTGTATCGCAAGGAGGATGACAACATGGACAAATCACGGGAACAAAGAAAGGAAATATTAATTGTTCCGGTCGGGAAAGTTTTGGTGGATATTCTTAGTGAAATTGCAGTTGCACTGCGAAAAACCTATAAATATCATGTTCATATCGGGCGTTCCGAAGAACCCGGGATGGAGATGTACAGTGATGAACGCCGGCAATTTAATGCGGAAAGCCTGACGGCACTGGTGAAGGCAAGAAAACGGGAAAGTTTGGTCTCGGTTTTAGGTGTTGTGGATGCGGATATGTTTAGCGGAGAAAAAAACTTTATCTTTGGTTTGCACAAACCCGAGAACAGGGTCGCGCTGGTTGCGCTATCGCGATTGCGCGAGGAGTATTATAAAAAATCGGCTAACTTGGAGTTGTTTTTGCGCCGGGCGGTGACCGAATCCATTTTCCAGGTTGGAATGACATTGGGATTACAACCCTGCATTATGAAAAAATGTATTTTATTACCCACCACGTCACTTTGGCGCTTGGATGGGAAAGAACAGACATTTTGTGATGCTTGTAAAATAAAAATGGAACGCGTTTTACAGCCCGGGAAATCCGGGAATGATAAAAAAATGGTGGCCGATGACGTGGATGAACAACCCAGCGGGGGTCCGGAGGAACAACAGCTTGTCAATGAGGTGAGCCCTGAGATCCATCCGGGAAAAACGGTCGAGGATGAGACTGAAGTTGCAGCTGAAATGTTAGAGCCGGAAGGGCCGGTGGCAGCTGAAGAGGCGGCCATGCATACTGAAGCTTCCGGGCCTGAGGAACCACTGGACGCGGATTCCAAAATAAAGGATGCTTAGTATGCTCGCCGTGAATTCCCCGGTTTTGACTACGTGACATGAGCGGGAAAGCATTATTGGAAAGCATGTTAAGCTGGGGGTAGTTTGTTTGAGAAACGAACTGCGGAAGAGTAATCATGATTTTTTACAGATCATATCCAAATCCCTGCTCTTTAGAACGGGGAAATTGAATTTGCACGGCTTGCATTTATTTTATTTATGACGTCACCCATTCGGAATCTCCAAATGATCTCGTCACCCGGTGTGGGCGGTCGGGAAATTGATGTTCCGGTGCTTGCGCGCAAACTTATTGCCCAGGGGCATCCAACGTGGGTGATGTGCCGGCCGGGGACCTTGGTGGAACGTCTTTCGCTTACATGGCAATTGCCGGTCATCTTAACCAACATGAAATGGTATTTTGATCCTGCGGATATTATATCCTTGGTTCGCTTTCTGAAAAAAGAGCGCATACAAATTATTCATGCACATTGGTCGAAGGATCTCTCCAATTTAATTTTGGCGTCTAAATTAGCGGGTAACATTCCTGTTATTCTCACCAAACACGTCTATGCAACGGAAGATAAGCATGATGTCTTTCACCGTTGGGTCTATCGAAATACGCCTTTTGTGATTGCTATTTCCGATTTGGTGGCAAAAAATATTGAAAAAACAGTTCGAGTGCCGGCGCGACGAATTGAAACCATTTATAATGGGATCGAACTGGAAAAACAATGGAATCCTGAACAAGTGCATCAGGAAGATTTGCGGAGTACGTTTGGTGTACCTGCCGGGAAACCTATTTTAGGATACGTAGGCCGCTTAAATCGGGGGAAAGGACCGCATCATATTTTGGAGGCATTTTCAAAAATTGCGTTTCGCCATCCTGATTGGCATTTTGTACTCGTGGGTAAAGCGGTCGGCGAAAATGAAGAAAAATATGCCGCTGAATTAAAAAGTAAGCTGGAACATCTTGGGCTTGCTGCGCGTGTCCATTTTACCGGGTATCGTACGGATATGCCGGCAGTGATGCATACGTTTGATATTTTGGCCAATGCATCTGAATTTGAGTCGCTTGGCATGGTGGTGGTGGAGGCGATGGCCATGGAACGTCCTGTGATCGGCCCGGATACCGGCGGTGTTCCGGAAATTATCGAATCAGGGAAATGTGGTTACCTTTATCCGTACAACAATAATACCGTGATGGCGGAAAAACTGGAAAAATTAATGACAACAGATTCCGAGCGGCTTGCCATGGGCAAGGCGGGACGGGAAATTGTTTTAGAAAAATTCAATCTTGATTTGATGGCAAAATCAGTTGCGGATGTTTTTCGACGTGTTTTGTCCGCCGGCTAGAACGACCCGTGCGGGATGGAAAGGAGCTGTTGCCATGCCTCGTTTTTCTCGAAAATTCACACAAATTTTATATTTGACTTTCTGTCTGGGTTTGATTGCGGGAAGCGACAGCGCTGCCGGTAAGGGCAGTGTGAGCTGCAGTAACAGTTTTTTGGCATCACTGGTAGGTGCGTTGCTGGGAGATGAGGTCGATTGTCTATTGATCCTGGGACCGGAAAATAATCCCCGCGAACCGGTTTCGTTGGACGATGAGCAGGTGGCGGCGTTGGAACGCTCGACGTTGTTTTATTACCATCCTTTTCAGACCTGGATGGCCCGAGCGATGGATCATTTTGAAAAACAGCATGCAAAAAAAAATCCGATGCGCGGGAAAATGAATTTGATTGTTCCGGAAGATTTTTTAAGTGCTGCACGCGAGATGCAGAAGAGTCTTGCGCAGTATTATCCGGAGTATACAACCTATATGCAGGAACAGTATGACCAACTGCTTGAAATGGTCAAAGCGACGGAAAATCTGTTGCTGGCCAAATCAAGAAAAAGTAAGCTCATGGGATTGACCTGTATTTCCGGGAAACGCCAGGCGCATTACTTGAAATGGCTGGGTCTGAAAGTTGTTGCGACGTTTGATGAGACCAAGGCACTAAATGCCTTGCATTTAAAAAAAATGAAGAATACGGCTGTGGCGATGGATGTCTGGTTGGTGGTCGGCGATCATCAAAATAGCGGTGTGGAAATGATCGGAAAAATTGCTGAAGCCATTGCCGGCGAAACCGTTGTTTTGGACGGGTTTCCTGTGATCGGCATGGATGGGGAACATTACAGCTGGGAAGATCTGATTAAAAACAACACCCAGGCATTACTGCAAGCGGTGGAATGGCATTGATTTTTACCGGAAACGGAGTATGAAGGGTGGCTGGGTGTCCCCGGCGGGAAACGTGATGCGCTTACCCGCTGAAGCGGGGATTTCCGTAAGCGTGATTTTACCAGGGATAAATTGTAAAGAGTAATCATCATGGTTTAATCGTACGCCGGGTGCGCCGGACATACCGACGCAAAAAATATTTACCGGCTTGCCGGCGGGAATCCAGAGGATCGGGGGATAAAAGGCGCCTTGATGCCAAACGACAGATGTGCGGTAGGGTGTTGGGGTTCCCGGCCATTGGGTTGCATGGAGGAAACATTTCATGAGGGTTGGGATTTTAGCATGCCCGGGAGCAGGCTGAGTATCCGGCGTGTGGATTGGCGCTGCATCAATAAAAAAAATGTGTGTGCCGGTGGTCATTTTTCCGAAAGGAATTGTTTTTTTTCTCCCGGGGAGAATCATAATTTTGCTTGAAGTGTCCGGCCTGCGGACATGGATTGTATACGACGCCACATTGCAAACCGTAATGGTCAAGGTGCTGTTGCCGGGGAAATAAATTTTGCCTGGGTAAAGGCCGTTGTCGTCAAATAGGAAGCTTGCGGTCCGGTGGGCCGGCCGGTCCGACGGGAGCTTGGTTGTTTGGGAAATAGATCCGTGCTCCCAATAAGCCTGGAGCGGAAGGGCATGCAGACAAGAAAACAGCACACCGAAGAAAAATAATTTGAATTGAAAAGTACGAAGAGGTTTCATTAAAGAGTATTGTAAACAAAAGACCGATATTTGTCATTCTGTTTTGAATTGTGGGGTAAAGCGTTTGACAGACTCGAAGGGATTTTGATAGCATCAATCCATGTTAAGGAGCGTGCCGGGTTTATTATGAAACTGCAAAGAGTCGTAACTGTTTTAGCACTGTTTGTATTGTTTTTGTTTGGAACGCTGCATGGAATACGTTTTTATTCATCGAAGGCTGTTTTTCCGGTGCGGGGAGAATATATCAATCTGGACGGGAAAAAGCTGTATACAATTGCCAGAGGCAAAGGTAAGACGGTTTTATTTTTACATGGTTTCCCCTATCATTCAGAATCGTTCTCTGCGATTGCCAGTCGGCCATTTGAAGGATATCGTTTTATCACAATGGATTTTCCCGGGGCAGGTCTCTCCGGTAAAAAGTTAAGTGAAGCACCCACCCCGGAATCGCTGGCAGTTCTCATCAAGCTTTTTTTGGATCGAATTGGTGTTCAAAAAGTTGATTTGGTAGGACATGATTTTGGCGGGGGTGTTGCGATTGTAACCGCCGCACTTTTTCCGCAGATGGTGGAGAAGGTTGTTCTGATAGCACCGGATTCATCAGTTGGAACTTCTGCCCGGGTGATGAGTAAAATTTGGCATTTTCCGATTTTGGGTGAGCTCTGGTCAACCGTGAGGTTGGACCGGCAGTTTATTCGTGATTTGCTTAAACGATCATGGCACGCAGGAGATGCGGGTTGGCACCAAATTGTGGAGCGGTACGCGCGTATTTTGGGAACCCAAAACGGAAGACAAGGTTTTCTTGCATTGCACCGGAGTCGGATGGATTTTGATTATCTTCCATACGAGGAACGGTATGCGACAGAAACGCTTATTCTATGGGGAAGTCATGACCGCGTGCTTCCGGCAACAGCGGGTCAACGTCTTTTGCGAAGCCTGGGCCGGTCCGAGATGAAGGTTCTTGAAGGGCAAGGGCATTTACCCCAGGAAGAAAATCCTGATGCGGTTTATGAAATGATTAAACTGTTTTTTACGCAAAAATCGAAAAAAATTGATGATGCCTACTGATGGAAAAGAGAAAAATCATGCGTGATGTTCAAAGTGAAAAAGATACCCGCAATCTTGAAATTGATAAGGTCGGTATACGTAATATAAAATATCCGATTTCTGTTTTGGATAAAGCGCACAAAGTTCAACATACGGTTGCCGATATCAATGTATATGTTCATTTGCCGGAACAGTTTCGTGGAACCCATATGAGCCGGTTCGTCGAGATACTCAATGATTATCAACGGGAAATTAATATTGAGAAAATTGATGAAATTCTTAAGAAAATTCGCGAAACCCTGCATTCGGAAGCCGCTTATCTGGAACTGTCTTTCCCCTATTTTATTGAAAAACAGGCACCCGTTTCCAAGGCCGTCAGTCTGATGGAATACACCTGCACCATGGTAGCCAGTCAACACCGGAACGGAGACAATGAATTGGCTTTAACCGTACGTGTTCCGGTGACAACCCTATGTCCCTGCTCCAAGGAGATTAGTAATCGCGGGGCACATAATCAGCGGTCTTTGGTGACGGTTTCCATACGGATGACAACGTTGGTCTGGATTGAAGATTTGATTACATTGGTCGAGGAATGTGCGGTCTGTGATCTTTTTGCATTGCTCAAGCGGGAAGATGAAAAATATGTCACCGAACGCGCCTACGACAATCCTGCCTTTGTCGAGGATATTGTCAGAGAAATTGCCGGGCGTCTCCATGCGGATACACGGATTACCTGGTTTACGGTGGAGAGCGAGAATATGGAAAGTATTCACAATCACAATGCTTATGCGTTTATTGAAGGCAAGCGTACGTCTGCATAGGGAGGGTATGAGTTTACCATTGCAGCATGTAAATGCTTGCGCTATAATTTTAAGTAACAAATTGCAGTATTGAGGAGGGGAATTCATGAGTTGGAGCGGTGGCGATAAAACCAAGGAAATGAAATTTCTGGTGGATTTACAAAGTCACACCTATATCAGTGAAAAAAGTCATCAGGAAATTATTGACCATGCAGGATTGAATCCGGCAGGCTACGATAATTATCTTAAAGGCTGGGTTAAAAACGATGGCACGATTAAAATCTGGGTTGAGACGATTGAAGATTTGGTGTTTCGGTACTGGGATCAAATCAAGTTGGGTTTTAAGCTGTTGGTTAAAGAAAATTTGACACAGAAGAAAGCCAAGACTTATGCGATTGTAAACCGGGTGGAACGTTTTGCCGGAAAAGTTGAAGATTTTGTTGTCAGCAGAAATAAGAATACCTATTTTGAGGATCAATTGGGTTATGCAGTTCAGTTTTTCGGTCAACCCAAGGTTTCCAAGGGTAGTTCGGTTATGTTGCTGGTAAATTATAAGGTGGATAAAAATCGTTATGTTTTTGCCGGGACCAAAGGAAAAGTACTTGTCGGTGCAGGTGCACAAGCGAAAAAACTTCGGGTTAAATGGAGCGGCAGCCATAGTGGCTTGATGAAGACGCGGAGCGGTATTGAATTATTGACTGATCGCCGGATTCTCTCACCGGTATAGTTCGGGAGGTTGCATGCAGATTTTACTTCTGTCGGATTTGCGTGGTGAACTGGAAAATCTGCAAGCACTGGTAAAACAATGTGCGGTTCTTAAGCCGGATGTACTTTGTTTTTGCGGCAATATTGTCCATGGGCGGGCGCGGGTTGATGAATGGGCGAGTGCGAAGCATACCGGCCGGGTTCCCAACCGGAATAAGACTGATATTTTGGAAGAAGCGCTGGAAGATCTCAGGATTTATCGAAAATTTTGTGCCCTGGTTGATTCGTTGGGAATTCCCAGCCTGATTATTCCCGGTAGTTTGGACGCGCCCGAGGAACGTTATTTTATGTTTATGCAGCAGGCCGTTTTCTTATCGGACAATCTTCTTTTACTCCACGAAAATACGGTTAAATTGGATGAGTATGTCGTGGCCGGGTTTGGCGGGGAATTGACGGAGCATGAAAAAGAGGACTATTTTGTTCTACAGTATCCTCGTCAGGAAACTTTATTTGGAACTCGGCGGATGCGCTATATTAATCCGTCGCGCATTCTGATTTTTCATTCAGCACCGATTATTCATGTTGAAGAAGAAGCCGGGATGCAAAAAGGAAGCCGATTGGTCAATGAGATTGTGACGACAGTAGCGCCTTCGTTTCTTTTTTGCGGTTCGTCCTTTGCAGTTCCTCAGGTTAATGAATTGGGCAGTACGGTGGTTGTGAATCCCGGTTCATTGGCTGACGGTCATTTTGCGATTGTCCAAACCAAATCACGGGAAGCTGTATTTCATACACTGGGATAAAAATCTACAGGCTGAAAAGTGTCCTGCGGATCAATAGTTATTCCAGTCGGGGCTTGTGTCCTGATCTGATGGAATATTTATTTTCAAAAGAGGGAATGAGACGTTGTATGCAGAATCAAATGGTTGTGCTGATAATTGGAATGGTCCTGCTGTCCGGTTGTGCCGGCGCGCCACCGGTACACGTGGTGCAGGCCGGCGAGGGTGTTCGGCTGACAAGTGCGTTGTTGGATGCGGCGCAGCTGGAAGTTGACCTGGCATTGGAAAGTTATGACGCCGGCGATTGGGCAGGCGCAGAGCTGGCCATTGTTCGTGCGGCCCGCGTGCTCTATAGCGCGCAATCACCTCAAAACGGTGACGGCAAACGCTATGCATCTTTAACCTCTCAAGTAAGCCTGCTTACAGTGCGACTCAACTGGATATTGCACACAAGTTCGGTGGAAATTGATCCTGAAATGTTTACGATGTCAATCCCTTATAACGCCAGGATAGAGCGTCAGATTGATGTGTATTTAAAACATGGTCGCAAGGGATTTTCCCGTTGGTTACGGCGGTCCGGCCGGTATGTTCTGCGTCTTCGTCAGATGTTTATTGAGGCGGGCTTGCCCGGGGACCTGGTGTATCTGGCATTGGTGGAATCCGGATTCAATCCCCGCAACCGCTCGCATAAACAAGCAGTGGGCTTGTTTCAGTTCATACAAAGTACGGCAGAGATGGTGGGTCTGAAAAAAAACTTTTGGGTTGATGAACGGCGTGATCCGGAAAAAGCGGCGCGGGCGGCCATTCAGCATTTGAAATCACTCTACAGGGAATTTAGTGATTGGGACCTGGCACTGGCCGCTTATAATGCGGGTTCAGGAAGGATCGGTCGTGCCATTAAAGCCCAGGGTGTACGGGATTATTGGAAACTGGCGCTGCCGCCTGAAACCGAGTCCTATGTTCCGAAATTTTATGCGACCTTGATTATTGCCCAAGAACCGCATCTTTATGGATTCAATCCGGAGTATGAAGACGAAGAAAGCTGTGATGAGGTTACGGTTCCCGGGAGTGTTGATTTTAAGATTGTGGCTGAAGCGATCGGGGTTTCGGTAACCGTGATTGCCGACATGAATACAGAATTAACCAAAGGATGCACCCCGCCCGGGCCGGAAGCGTATGGATTGCGGCTGCCCAAAGGAAGTTTAGAATCATTTTCTACCGGGTTTGCGGCTATTTCGGAAGATAGAAAGTATCTTAGTCCGGAAGAGATGGCACGGCGTAAATTTAAAGGGGTCTATTTTGTTTATAAAATCAAACCGGGTGATTCCCTCTATCTTATTGCTAAAAAGCATCATACTACCATAGCGAAAATCAAACGCTGGAATCCCAGTGTACGGAAAAGCAAATATATTCATTCCGGGAAAAAATTGAGGATTTACAGAACCCGCTAGGAGTCTGAGCATTTAGTTTGTTTTTGGTATTGTTCGTCACCCCGGTGAAAACCGTGGTTCAGAAAAAGCTTTGAAATTCAGATTCCTGGATACCGGCTTCCGCCGGTATGACGGCAAAATACAAATAATTCGACTAAATGCTCAAGCTCCTAGGATATGCCGGGATGAAGGGCGGTTGAAATGAGAACAATACACTGCACATTGGCGCAAACCAATCCAATCATGGGTGATCTTAAGCAGAATGCTTCCAGTATTATTGCCCGGCTTGAACAGGCGCGTTGCCAAGGATCCGGTCTGGTGGTTTTTCCTGAAATGGCGCTTTGCGGGTACCCGCCGGAAGATTTGCTGCATCAGCCGGTATTTTTAGAAGCAACGCGGCATTATTTAGATAGTTTGGCACCCGCGACCCGTCAACTGACAGCGGTTGTGGGATTTGTTGAAAAAGAGAAAGAGAAAATTTACAATGCTGCCGCCATTTTTCATGATGGGGAAATTGTTGGCAGCTACCGGAAGGTAGAGCTCCCCAATTACGGCGTTTTTGATGAAAAAAGGTATTTTTCAGCGGGTCGACACCCCTTGATCCTGGATTATCATGGTATACGAACCATGGTTACGATTTGTGAGGATATATGGATTTTACAAGGTGAGGTCGAAAAATTTCTCGTGGAGCAAAAAGCTGATTTGATTTTAAATTTATCTGCGTCACCCTTTCACACCGGGAAAACCCATGAGAGAAGAAGCATGCTGGCGAGTTTGGCCAAACGGGCGCAAGCCGCCATTGCTTATGTTAATTTGGTGGGTGGGCAGGATGAACTGGTTTTTGACGGCGGCAGCATGTTTTTCGATTCCGGCGGGACCTTAAAAGCCAGTGCACCTCAATTTGTGGAAGCCTTGGTATCCGTGACAATGGAAATAGATCCAAAACCGGGGCAGGCAGACCGGTTACCTGCCAAGGTGAGCGTGTCTGATTCTGAGAACAGCCGGGCCGGCAAGGCGGCCGACAGCTGTGCTCCGGTTTTATCCAGAATTGAGGAAATGACTTCGGCCCTGGTTTTGGGGACGCGTGATTATGTATTGAAAAACGGATTTAAAAAAGTAGTCTTGGGATTGAGCGGTGGTATTGATTCGGCTTTGACAGCGGCCATTGCTTGTAAGGCATTGGGCGCCGAAAATGTGATGGGTGTCACCATGCCTTCTGAGTTTTCTTCGTTTGAAACCAAGAATGATGCCGTGCTGGCAGCAAAACGGTTGGGGATGCGCTTGCTGACAGTACCGATTCAGCGGATTTTAACGGGCTACCAGCAGGAACTGAAGGAAGTCTTTGGGCCTGGAAAGCCGGGGATTGAGAATGAAAATCTTCAGGCGAGAATAAGGGGAAATATTTTAATGGCACTCTCGAACCGGTTTGGATGGCTGGTACTGACGACGGGAAATAAAAGTGAGACTGCTGTTGGGTATTGTACGCTTTATGGGGATATGGCAGGTGGTTTTGCGGTGATCAAAGATGTGCTGAAAAAAGATGTTTACCAGGTGGCAAAGTTTATGAATGAAACCAGTCAGGATGATGTAATCCCGCAAAGTACGATTACGCGTGCGCCGACTGCGGAGTTGCGTACCGGCCAAAAAGATGAGGATAGTCTGCCACCCTATGCAATCCTGGATGAAATCGTACGCGGGTATGTTGAAGAGGATTTGGATGCGGAAACCATGGTGGAAACCGGACTGGATGCAGCCATTGTATTTCAAACCATCCGCATGATTGATAAAAGCGAGTACAAGCGGCGCCAGGCTGCACCCGGGGTGAAAATTACGCCAAAAGCATTTGGACGAGATCGACGTATTCCAATCACCAATCGATTTGATCCTACTGAACCCTTGTCTTGATGGGCGATCGCTCTGTCTGTTCAGGTATTCACTATGTTTAAACTAAGAAAAAAAACAGATCAACCTTTACTTCTGTTGGCACCTATGATGGATTTATCCGGATGGGCATTTCGGGAACTCGTCCGCCGGGCAGGCGGGTGTCATCTTTTTTACTCAGAAATGCTCAATGCCCGGCGTGTTCCGATAGAAAAGGACAGCGTCCCGCTGTTTCGCGGTTTTGAGAATGAATCCAACCTGATGATTCAATTGTTAGGGAACCAGGCGGATCAACTGACGGCATCAATTAGACGACTGGAGCAATCGTTTAATCCTTTGGGGTATGATTTAAACATGGGGTGCTCGCGCACGGCGATTATGCGGCATGGATGGGGCGCAGCCATGCTTCAGGATTTCAATGCGACCTCCAAAGTGTTGGCTGCCATGCGCAAGCAGACGCTGAAACCCTTCACAGTTAAAATTAGAAATGCATGGTCAAGCATCAAAGAAGCGGGACTGTTTTTAAAAATGATTGAGGAGCAGGGTATTGATGCTCTGATTGTGCATCCGCGTACACCGGAAAAAATATTTACCCGGCCTGCCAAGTGGGAATGGATCGCAGAGGTAAAAGCCATGGTAAGTATTCCTGTGATTGGGAATGGTGATATTCTTACTGCGGCAGATGCAAAGAGGATGCTGGAGCAAACTCAGTGTGACGGCATTATGATTGGCAGGGGTGCGGTTGCAAATCCGGATATTTTTAATCTGATCCATGAAAAAAAGCCTTTTTATTCAAGTAAAGCCATGATATTTCACGAACTGATTGACCTGATGGGGGAAGAAGTATCTCATCCCAAAAGAAGATCGGAATTAAAGACTTTTTGTGAGTATTTTGCAGAAGGAATGCCGGTTCCGCACTGGTTTTGGGGTAAAATACAGGGTTTGCGGGATTCAGAGAGTATTATTGAAGTTGCCACCGATTTCCTCATGAAAAATAACTTTTAGTTACCCGCTCGGGCCAGCCACAGGCCATGTGGTGCCAGGCACCAAAATTTGTTGATATTAAAATAGTTAGAGCACTGCAGAGAACTGGATGCTCCTGGGTATTGATCAAACTCAGTAGGGAATGGTCGCCCGGCATTCGCCCGGCAAGCTGACCATTCCCTACAAAAAATGATGTACCCCAAAGTGCCAGGTACCTTTGGAGTTTTTAAAGGTAAACTGATTTGACAAATTGACAATATAGGTGGATACTTATAATAGACTGAACGTTCGGTCTGTTATAAGATTTATTAAACATTGAATAGACTTGGCGTTCGAGAACGGAAATGTTGGAGGCGTTATTATGGTTCAGGAAGCAGGAAAAAAGATCGCTGTTACTGAGGAAGAGAAGGAAATGCAAAAGCAAAAAATCATTTTTGCCGCAGTTAAAGTTTTCGGTAGCAATGGATACCATAGGAGTACAATCACTCAAATTGCCCAGGCAGCGGATATGGGGCGCGGAACACTTTATTGGTATTTTAAAAGCAAGGAAGAATTATTTAAGGCAATTATTTCTCAGATTCACACTGACTGGGTTGAGCAACTTGAAGCAGAGGTTGGAAAATCCGGTACGCTGCATGAAAAATTACGCAGTATCATTTATAATTGGCTGGAAAAAGTTGTGCATCACCAGGAGCTGTACAATATTTTTTATTCTGTAATCGGCGAGACCCAAGGGGATTTTGCAGAAGAAATGCATGCGGCTGTCGGTTCGCTGTATAAATCCACTATATGTATTTTAGAGAAATTGTTTAATCAGACGGTGCAAGCTAAGCTGATGCGTCCGGCAGATACCCATCGTTTGGCAAGATTATTGGTGGGATTTATTGACGGGATGATTATGCAGCATATTTTTGTGGAACCGGTTAATCCTCATGCCATGACAGAGGTGGTGATGAATCTTCTGTTCAAGGGATTGCGTCCTGAACAGACCGTGTCCAGGGACGAGGAAAATCCGAAGGAGGCGAGCAATAATGTTTAAAAGACTATACTCAAAATTTGTGGATTTTTCAGTGGCCAAACCCTGGTGGATCATTGGTGGTGCATTTTTATTGACACTGTTTTTTATATGGCAGGCCGGCCAATTGAAACTGGCCATGACCTGGATGGATATGATGCCCCAAAAAGAAGCATTTGTGAAGGAGTACCGTCATTTGGTGAAGACCTTTGGTACCACGGATATGATCATGGTCGTGGTTGAGGCGCCGACAGAGGAAGACGTTATCGCCATGACAGAAGAAACTGCGGCTCGTTTAAAAACGCTGGGTAAATGGGTCAAGCGAATTGATTATACAGTGGATCTTGATTTTATCCGAAAACATGGTCTGATGCTTTCCAAGGCTAAAGATCTAAAACGCATGCAGAGTATGCTGGCCGATCCCAACCTACTTCCGTGGTTGACAGCGCTCAATGATGATTTTGAGCGGGAATATATCGAGGATTCCGGGAATATGAAAAAGGATGAAGCACAGATTGCTTCACAGATCAATGCTCTGGGTGTTTTGGCAGATACACTCTCGCGTTTATCCAACACGGGAAACGTTTTAGATGGCGACATGGAAATGCTGGTAGAACGTCTCACGATTGGGGAGAAATATTTTTTATCATCTGATCGCAAAATGGCGATGTTAATTATTGCGCCGACTTTTACCGCAGATGATACCGACCTCGCCTATGCGGGTGTGTTGGATATGCAGGCAGTGATTGATACCCTCAAGCAGGAAAATGCCGGGATATGGATTGGGCTGACCGGTATGAGTGTGATCATGAAAGATGAAATGAAAACCGCGCAGGAAGACAGCATGATCTTAACTTTAGGGGCATTGTTGATTATCACAGCTTTGTTTATCATCACATTTCGCATGTGGACCGCACCGCTTTTAGCCATGCTTATTTTGGTCATCGGCATTATCTGGGATTATGGTCTGGCAGGTCTGTTGATTGGGAAACTTACGATGTTTAGCGCGATGAGCGCTGTTTTGTTAATTGGACTAGGTGTGGATTATCTTATGCATTTTCTGAGCAGCTTTTTTGAAGCGCGGGTGGAAGGCAAGGGTGCGCATGCCGCCATTATGTATGTTTATCGTACCAGTGGCCGGGGTATCGTGCTGGGTGCCATCACGACATCCCTGGTTTTTTTCTCCATGATATTATCTGATTTTCCTGCCATGGTAGAGTTTGGCGTGACTATGGGACTGGGTATTTTGGCCTGTATGTTTGTGACCCTGGTCCTTTTACCCGCGATTATGGTTTTACGGGAACGGCATTTACAAAAAAAAGTTGCTCGCGGGAAAAATGTCACACCTTTTTCCGCTCAATTCACGTTTCTCAACCAGAGTGCTGCAGTGGCATACAATCGTCCCTGGAGAACCATCATCGTGGTGTTGATAGCCACCGCTTTGATGCTGTGGGGAGTGAGCAAGCTCAAGTTTGATCATAATTTTTTGAACGTTGAGGCCAAAGGACTCGAGTCGGTTGAACTTTATGATATCATGGAGGAACGCTTTGATCTTTCCGCAGATGCATTGATGTTTACAACCGATTCATTGGAAGCCGCAGAAAAGAAAATGTATGCCTTGGATGACCTGACTACGGTGGGTCAGGCAGATTCTCTGGCCCGCTATTTGCCCTCAGAAAAATCGCAATCACAGCGGAAACCGTATGTGGACAGTATTTACAATACGGTCAAGCAAACAAACTATGCTGTCCGGATGAATACTATGGAATTCGCCAAGCAGATCGAGCGTCTCTCCGATAATATTGTTGAGATCGGGCAGTTGGCCTATTTGAGTGGGCTTACCAAGGTCACGAAGCAATGTGATTTCATTACAGGGTTGGATACTGAAGGAAATCAGAAAAACATAAATCGACTCAAAAAAGCTGCGAAAAATATCCGCCAAGTGGATAAACAAAATCTATCCGGGTTATCTCAAAGTTTTTTTAAGCACATGAAAAATACGATTACTTCTATGGCGAATTCCAATTCCATATCATTGGAAGAAATCCGCCCGGATACCCGGGATCGTTTTTTGAGCAGTGATGAGAAATTGTATGCTGTTCAGGCGTATTCCAGGAAAAATGTCTATAAGCATATGAATGATACCAGTTTTATTGATGATGTTCAGTTGATTGCGCCTCAGGCTACCGGGATGCCAACGATATTTAAGGAATTGATTGCCATTTCAAGTGAGAAAGGTAAAATGGCGCTTATCATCGCATCCATAGTGATTGTTGTCCTGTTATTGATTACGTTTAGGAGTGTTGAGCATACACTATTGGCATTGATTCCTGTGGTTTTTGGTTACATATTTATGTTTGGTACGATGGGATGGATCGGTATGCCGCTTTCGATTGTGAGTGTCATGATGCTCCCGTTGATTGTAGGGATCGGTATTGATGATGGTATTCATCTGGTGAATCGTTATCGGATCGAGGGGCCGGGCAGCCAGCCGGTTGTAGTCGCATCGACCGGTAAGGCGATTTTTTTAACCACTGCCACAACCATGCTGGGTTTTGGATCTTTAATCACTGCCAAATACCAAGGATTTGGGCACATGGGATGGATTACCGTTTTTGGGGTGAGCTGGTGTTTTATTATTTCGATCACTCTGATTCCGGCAATTTTAAAATTAATCGAGAGGCGGAAAAGATCATGAAAATAAATAATGTTTTGCTTATCCTGTTCGCGGCTTTTTTTGTAAGGACGGGTTTGAAACCCGTCCTTGCAAAGCCGGGAGTTGATGCAGATTTGAAAAATGGCCTGACAGCAGAAAAAATTCTTGATAAAGCGGATGCCGTGGCCAAGAGTGATTCGAGCAAAGGAATTATGGAGACCATTATTATCACGACAAGTGGTGCGGAACGCACGTTGGTTTCGGAAGCCTTCTCAAAAGATGGCCAGGACAAACAATTGACCCGTTATATCAAACCCGCACGCGTGAAAGGTGAATCCATGCTCATGCTCAATGATGGTAATGACATCTGGTATTATTCGCCGCGCACAGACCGGGTGCGTAAAATTGCCTCGCATGCCAAAAAGAAAAAAGTGATGGGTTCGGATTTTACTTACGAAGATATGGCCAGCGGGACAATGGCGAGGAAATACACCGGGGAATTGCTGGGTATTGTTAAACAAGCAAAAAAGAAATGTTTTCACTTAGAACTGATTCCCACGCCGGCGGGGCCGTCTTACGCAAAAATTCAAACCTGGATTGATCAAGCGACATTTGTGATGTTGCGGGTTGACTATTGGGACAAAGGTGAGAAACCCTTCAAACGTCTTATTTTAAGCGAGGTTAAAAATATTGACGGACATCTAACCCCGATGCGCTATGCGATGACAAATTTAAAAGAAAATTCAGAGACCGTGATGAAGATACTTGAAATTGAATATGATCTTGAATTAAGAGATGCATTATTTACAGAACGGAATTTGAAAAAAAGGTAAAGGCGATTACACGGATTTGAAAACACTCTTGTCCGAATTAAGTAATACCGTATGTGATAAAGCCGGTTGGAATGATTATTTTAAAAGAAAAAAAACTCACTGGCAATAAGGGTATAGTCATCGTGGGTTATATCGTCGAAGCTTGTTTGGTTGTGCGTTGACAGTGCCGGTTTTTCTTTTAAAATAATCATTCCAACCGGCTTAACAACAGGGTGCTTTGTGAATTAGGACAGCAATGATTTGGAAATTTGATTATGCGAATATTGTAGGGGCGCGGTTCCCGCGCCCGAAGAGCGAGGTGTTGAAAATGAAAAAAACCATAATGATTATTATGGCTGCCCTTATCGCCGGGGCAGGTTTTCAACCTGTTACGGCCATGGGAGCTGAGTTGTCAGGCTATTATGAAGGTCAATTAACCGGGTATGCAATTCAGGACACGGCTCTATGGCAAATGACCAACCGTTTGCGTATCGATTTATCTGCGGACGTCGGTGAAAATGCTTCGATGTCTGCCAGTCTGGCGGGCATGACTTATCACGGCTATACGGATATGAACCTGCTGGAGGTCTTGCCGGAGGACATCCAAAGCAATATTGTTCGGAGTTTCGGCACAGCAGTGGACACTCTTTTTCACTACACATATGAAGAAACCGCCTGGTCATTGGAGAATGCATTTCTAACATTTTATCCAGGTGCTTTTACCATTCGTATTGGGCGTCAGCAACTGCCGTGGGGAACCGGCTATGCCTGGAACCCGAGCGATATTTTCAATACCAAGAGTCTGCTTGATCCTGCCTACGAAAAGTCCGGTCAGGATGCATTGAAAGTGGAATGGGGGTTTGGCGAGTCCGGCGGTATTGTGCTGGTTTATCAACCCGGTGTGCGTTGGCAAGACAGCACCCGTGCCTGCAAAGTGAAAGTGCAGGCCGGGAGTTTTGATCTCAGTGCATCAATCATCGACCAGGCCTATGACGTACTCGATGTTTTCAGCATGATACCGCAAACCCGGGAAACCCGCCGGATTGTAGCAATGGATTTTGTGGGTCAGGCGGGCGATTTCGGAGTATGGGGTGAGGGTGTATTTTTCCAGGGACCGTCGGATACTCAAAATTGGCAATTGGTCCTGGGTGCAGACACCACCTTTGAATTTCAAACCTCACTGATGGTTGAGTATTTCCGTGATTGGCAAGGGACTGCGAATGCCGGGGATTATGATGTGGCGGATTGGGTTGACTTGATTATGGGGCAGCGAATCACAATGGGCAGGGATTATGCCATGCTGATGATTTCCCACCCGGTTCATGATTTTATTGATGTGACCCTCATGACAGTCATGAATTGCAATGATCGTTCATTCGGCTTGATTCCCACGATTGCATACACTTATTCCGACGATGTTGTCATCACGCTTGTGGGAAACATTTTTGGCGGAAGTTCAGGCAGTGAATACGGCGGGTTGGATACACAAGGCGGGTATCTGCGTGTGAAGGCTTATTTCTAAGCGTCGTGAGGGGCGGATACAGGAATGGCTCGATGAAAAAATAGGTGGAAGGAATTAAGCGATGCCGGAAGGGTGTACTCTTTGGTTGTTTTCCTGGGAGGAATTTTATGTTTTTCGATACATAGTTTTTTTATAAAGAAAGGACATCCCGAGTTTAAAACGCCGGTATCGCTGGGGATATCGATTGCTATTTTAGGGGTCTCGCTGGTTCAATTGGGAGTGACGCTCAAATTTTGGCTGTTTGTGTAGCAGTATCCATAAAAAAAGGGGTGTGCACCATTTGGCGCACACCCCTTTTTTTATGGATCATTATTTCAAGAAAGCAATCTTGCCTTTTTTCTCGCCGCTCGTTCCCTTGATGACATAAATATAAATGCCGCTGGCAACCAGTTTCTCTTTTTCATTCATCAAATACCAAATCATTTGATCTGTGGTGTCGTTTTTGGTCACGGTTTTCACTAAGCGGCCGTCCAGTGTATAAATCCGCAACGTGGCTTCCTGATCAGGCACGAAAAGGAAGGTGAAGGCTTTGTTGTGGGAGTCATGGTATTTCATGGGATTGGGGAAACTGGTGACATCATCCCAGGTGACCCGGCGGATGAAAACGGTATTGGATTCCACCAGGTTTGGTTCACTGCTGGTTGCCAGCTGGAAAGTCACAGTACCCTCAGTGGGTCTGTTCTGGATGCGGGCACTGGAGAAAATTTGGATTTCCACAGATCCGCTCAAGGGGACGTTCACCGGTGAGAGAATGGTCAATGTTTGGCCGTTGATGGTTGGGGGATCATTGAGTTGTTGGTTATTGACCACGATGCTTGTGGCGGCAATACTGACCGGCAGCACAAAGTCAACCGGGAAGACCATTTCAAAGCTGCCCTGATCGCGCACCAGCGCGCCATAGGGACCCACATTGAAGGTGATAATGTACCGGCCATAAGAATTGATCGAAGCCGGCGAGAGGTCAACCTGGGGTGTTGTGATTTGTGTTGCAGTGGAAGCGGTGATATCAAACGGATCGGATGTAATAAATGTCGGCTCAATCGTGGTGTAAGCCTGGAGGGTATAAGACCCCAGGGCAGCCGGGTTGGTGATCCCAAAGTCAGTGCTAAAGATGATTGTGATGGTCTTGGAGCTGGCCCCTGCGAGCATCTGGATGGGTGAAATAATGCGCATGATCTGACCGCTCCGGACTGCCACCAATACAGGTGTTCCGTTGACCGTGATATCGGAAGGTGTGAAGGATGTCGGCAGTGTCACCTGGTTGGGGAAGATGATCCCGATTTCAGTGGTACCGGCGTTTAAACTTCCCTGAGCACCCAGGTCAAATACAACAGTATATTCAGCAATTGAGAAAATTGAACTGGGATTAGGGGTCACAACCGGAGTCCCGAGAGTCGTGCTCACGGAAATATCATAGTAATTGGAAGTCGCGGGCGTTGGTTCGGCGTCGGTGTGCACATCATCAATCCGCGACCGCTCCGAGGGATTGCGTACATCAGCCGAGATGGAATATATCAGAGCGACGGTTCCGTTGATGGGTACGGTGGTGGGAACACAGACATTGAGGTTCATCCCGTCTGAGTAGGTTGTTCCGGTCGTGCCCACGCCATTGACCGTGATGGTCCCGGCGGCGGCCGAACCGGGCAGGACTGTTCCGGTTGGGAATTCCACATAAATAATGCTGCCAGGACCAAGCCGGCCTAAAGCGCCGACTGTAAAATTAATTGTATACTCAGCGGCAGTACCTGCGGTGGTCGGGTTTGGACTTACGGTGAGTGCCGTGATGTGGGTGGTCCAGGACGGGTTGATCGTGAAATCACGCGTGCCCATCGGCTGGGCGGTTGTGCTGACACTCATGGTGTTGGTGGTGAGGGGATAACTGGGATTCATGATCACCGGATTGGCAATGACAATGGGTGTGTCCGTGCTGGCGGAAATATCCGTTGAGGGAATAATACTAATTGTTCTGGAGGCACTGTTGCCCACAGCCGACGTGGCCGGTGATCCGCCCACCGAGACATTGGCAATCGCGCCGTCCGGCACAGTAGCGTTTGGCGGGAAGACCATAAAAATGGAGCTTAGGGTTCCGCGCAGGACAACTGCCGGTGTGATATTCACGGTATAACTTGCCAGCGTGTTGACCACATTGTCTGACAAGGAAACAGCGGTTACATTAACTGTCGTTCCTGAGATGGTGATACTGTATCCCGGACTGTTGCCCGCCGGTTGGGCCGAGGTTTCGACTGTCAGGATATAGGTGCCTGCACTGGTCGGATTTTGAATTTCCGGTGAGGGGATAATTACAGATACGGGAGTGCTGGCATTGATGTTTGCGCTAATTAAGAGGTCGATTTGTGCCGGAGACATGCTGCCGGTGGCCGTGGTTGGCGCAATTCCATTGACCGTGATGCCGCCAATGGCGCCAATGGGCACTACGGTGTTGGCCGGTAGTGTGATGATGATATGGCTGGAACCGGCATAGAGCGGGCCACTGCTGCCAGTGGTGAAGTTGACAGTGTACCCGGCGTCCGAGCCTACGGTAGTCGGTGAGGGTGTCACGCTGGTGACGCTCACTGCAGTGCCGGATTGGTCAATGGTATATGCCGGGCTGATGCCGGAAGGTTGGGCTGTAGTGGCCACTGTGAGTGTATAACTACCTGTGGTGGTCGGGTTGACCAGACCCGCAGCAAGTGGGATTGCCACGGTGACTGTTGTTGAACCGGAAATCGGCGCTGCGGTCGTGATGGTCAATAACCGGCTGCCTGTATTTCCGATTGTGGATGCATCAGCAATACCATTGATCAGGATACCCGCCATGGCTCCGGTTGGAACAAAGGTGTCTACCGGTAATGTGATGAAGATATTGCCGCCTGTAGAGATGGCGCCGTCCAAGCTGGTTGTGAACTGCACCGAATATGCAGCTGCATTACCAACAGTGGACGGTGTGGGTGCGACACTGGTCACATTGACATTGTTGGAAGAAAGACCGATACCGTAAAGCGAACTGATGCCTGCCGGTTGGACGGATGTGGCCACAGTGAGAGAGTAGTTTCCGAGTGTGGTCGGGTTGGTGACGCCTATTGCGGGAATAACCACCGTGACACCGGTATTGCCGGCAATAGAAATTGGTGTGGTCAAAGAGATTGTGCGTGTTGCAAAAACACCGGTTCCTGCCACAACATTGCCGTTGACTGTGATGCCGGCGATGCCGCCATTGAAGACTGCAGTATCCACAGGGAACACGATCGTGATGGTGCTGGTTCCGGAGAGCAGGGCACCGTCTGAAGATGTGGTGAAGGGTATGGTATATATTGCAGGATTTCCTACGGTTGCAGGATTGGCTGTGGGCAGTCCGACTGCGACCGAACTGGCTGACTGTCCAATGTTGTAGAACGGACTGATGCCGGCCGGCTGGACTGAGGTGGTCACAGTCAAGGTGTACACGGCGCTGACAGTGGTTGGGTTGCGTATTTCGGAAGCCGGGATGTAGATCGTGATGCTGGATTGACTGGCATTGATATTCTG
Source organism: bacterium (assembly GCA_021108215.1). Classification (NCBI taxonomy): domain Bacteria; species bacterium. The sequence goes on from JAIORK010000002.1 coordinate 65,433, forward strand.
GGCCGGTGTGATGACGATTGTGCGGGTGGCTGCCGTGCCTGTCGCAGAAGCAACACCCGTACCTTCGACCGTGATGCCGGCGATTACGCCTTCTGTCACCAACGTGTCATTGGGGAACACAACTGTGATGGTGCTGGTGCCGCCCACCAATCCGCCGTCTGCACTGGTATCGAAGTCAATGGTATAAGCTGACTGGTTGCCAATGGTGGTCGGGTTGGGTGTAACGGAAGTGACATTCACATTAGTGGAAGAAAAACCAATGTCGTAATTGTTGCTGTCTCCGGCCGGTTGGGGTGTGGTGCCGACTGTCAGAGTATAAGGATTATCAGTAATCGGGTTCCGGATATTATTGACTTGGGGAATAAAAATCGTGACATTGGGGGTGCCGGCGGAAATGGTTTGATTGGGCACAATGGTGACGGTCCGGGCGGCGGCGTTTCCAACCGCTGAATCAGCGCCCGTGCCTTCCACAGTGACACCTGCAAAAGCAGCGGTCGGGACCGTGGTGCCTGCCGGGAAGGTCACTACGATTTCACTGGCACCGCCGACCAACTGGCCTTGTGTGCCGGTATTGAAATCAATGGTATAGGCGGCAAGGTTGCCGATGGTGTTGGGACTGGGTGTGACGGTTCCCACGCTGAGGGAAGTGCCGGATTGCACCATGGTATAGGTTCCGCTGGTACCAGCAGGTTGTGGCGAGGTCGCAACGGTCAATGTATATCCACCCAGGGTACTCGGGTTGCGCACATCGGAAGCGGACAGTGACACCGTGATGCCTGAATAACTGGCTGCAAAGTCCTGGCTGGGAATGATGGTAATGGTGCGGGTGGCCCGGTTACCGGTCGCAGATGTAACACCAACGCCCTCGACCTGGACAATACCGCCCAAAGCACCGTTGGTTACGTCAGTGTCAATAGGGAAGATGATGATAATTTCACTTAATCCGCCGTCTAAGGCACCGTCTGCGCTGGTGTCAAACTCAATCAAGTAAGCTGCATCTTGACCAACCACGGTTGGATTAGGGGTCGCGGTCACGCCGGAAATCGCGGTTGCCGACTGCCCGATGGTGTATTGTGGGCTCGTACCGGTCGGTTGGACAAAAGTCTCCACATCCACAGTATAATTGCCTCCGGTGTGCGGGTTTTGTACATCCGCACTGGGAATGGACAACGTGATACCTGTGGTGCCGCCGGAAAAACTATTGGAAGGTATAATGACAATGGTTCTGGCAACTGAATCTCCTGTCGCGGAGGTACACAAAACACCTTCGACATTGACATTGTCCAAAACACCATCGGTCACGAGGGTATCATTTTGGAAAGTTACTGTAATGGTGCTGGTGCCGCCGGTGAGGGCGCCGTCTGAAGAAATATCAAAGTCAATGGTATATTGGGCAGCCTGGTCAATCACATTGGTTGAAAGCGAAATACTGGTCACAGCGATAGGTATTGAAGAAGCGCCGATGGCAAAGGTGGGGCTGGTACCGGCGGGTTGGACTGAGGTGTTAACATCTCCGGTATAATCGCCGGAAGAGTTGGGATTGCGTACCACTGTGCTGGGCATATAGACCGTAACATTGTTCGTACCTGCGGCAATATCATTGGGAACAGTTACAGTGATGGTGCGGCCGCCGCCATTACCATTGGCAGTCGCAGCCACGCTGTTGACTGTGACACCGGTTAATACTCCGTTGAGAACATTAAAATCGTTATTAAAATCAATGGTAATGGTGCTGGTGCCGCCGACCAGCCCGCCGTCTGAGGAAAGATCAAAGATAACGGTATACGCGGCCTGATTGCCTACGGTATTGGGAACAGGGGTAATGCTGTCAACGCTTACATTGGTTGATGAAAGCCCGATACTGTAGCTGCCGCTGGTGCCGGCAGAGGTCTGGCAACTTGTGGCGGCAGTCAGAGTCCTTGAACCGGTTGTAAGCGGGTTACGGATATCGGCGGATGTATTGAAGCGGACAATATAAGCAGTACTCGCATTAAGATTAATCGGGGTGGTAAAGGTTGCGACCTGACCTGCTCCGCTGGCAACTGTGACCGCTGTTCCGGGCATACTGGTACCGATCCGGATATCACCGGCAACATAGGCGGCCGGGACATTGGTGCCTGCCGGGAAAGTGATTGAGACGGTGCTGGTGCCTGCGACCAGCGCGCCGTCTGAACTGGTGGTGATATTGAATTGGTATTCGCCGTAATTGCCGATGGTGTTCGGCGAGACCGTAACCGCACCCACGGTCAAGGCATTCGATGATGTCGTGATTGAATAACTGCCACTGGTACCGGCCGTGGTCTGCGTACTGGTGGCCACTGTTAGTGTTCTGGCTCCGGTGGTGAGTGGGTTACGGATGTCTGCATTGGTGGTAAAACGAATAATATAAGAAGTACTGGCATTCAATGTGATGGGTGTCGTGAAGGTCACAGCTTGTCCGGCACCACTGGCTGCGGTAACAGCCGATCCGGGCATGGAAGTTCCGATCCTAAGGTCGCCGGCAGCAAACGCGGCAGGAACATTGGTGCCTGCCGGAAAGGTCACAGTGACGGTTCCTGCTCCACCCACCACAGTGCCGTCCGCCGCAGTGGTGATGGTGATATCATACTCTCCGTCATTTCCGATGGTGCTGGGTGAAACCGTGACCGCGCCGACGGTAAGTTGGATGGTAGATGCGGAAATCGTATAATTCTGGCTGTTGCCTGCAATGGTCTGGACACTGGTGGAGGCGCTTAATTGGTAGGTCGAACCGATAGCTGCAGGATTACGAATATTTGCCGCTGATGTAAAGATGATGGTGTAAGCTGTGCTGGCATTGAGGGCGATCGGTGTGGTGAAGGTCACGGTTTGTCCGGCACCGCTGGCAACTGTGACAGAGGTGCCGCCGATGGTGATGTCACCGCCGGAATAGGTGGTCGGCACAATGGTGCCTGCCGGGAAGGTGACGGAAACAGTACCGGAACCGCTGACCAAAGCGCCGTCTACGGCGGTGGTAATTGGAAAAGAATATTGTGCGATATTACTGACAGTGTTGGGTGTGACAGTAACCGCGCCTACGGTGAGTGGGTTTGAAGAAGCGGCAATGGTATAATTTGGGCTGTTGCCGGCTGTGGTTTGGACCGTCGTGGAGGCGCTCAATTGGTAGGTCGAACCGGCAGTGCCCGGATTTTGAATACTGGCTGCTGTTGTAAAAATAATGGTATAGGCAGTACTGGCGCTTAGTGCAATGGGAGATGTGATGGTAACTGTTTGGCCGGATCCGCCGGCAGTTGAAACTGAGTTGCCGCCTACCGTGATATCGCCGGACGAATACGTGGTCGGGACGGTTGTCCCGGCAGGGAATGTGACTACAATATTATCTCCTGACAAGATGGCGCCGTCTGAATGGGTGGTGATGTCAAAACTGTATTGTCCGATATTGGTAATCGTATTCGGTGTTACGGCGACAGTGCCGACTGACAATGGCGTCGATGATACGGCAATCGTGTAAGGGGGGCTGTTGCCGGCGGTTGTCTGGACCGTGGTTGAGGCACTGATCTGATAAGTACCCAAAGCGGTAGAAGGATTGCGAATATCCGCCGCAGTTGTAAACACAATGGTGTAAGCCGTGCCGGCGCTTAAAGCGATCGGGGAAGTAATGGTCACAACTTGGCCTGATCCGCCGGCAGTGGCGACATTGTTGCCGCCGACTGTGATATCGGCTACGGCATAAGCTGCCGGAACAACCGTGCCTGCCGGGAAGGTGACCACAATACTATCGCCTGATAAAATGGCACCGTCGGCGGCAGTGGTGATGTCAAAACTGTATTGGCCGATATTGGAAATCGTGTTGGGGGTCACAGTAACCGCACCGACGGACAAAGTGTTGGAAGATACGGCAATCGTGTAAGGGAGGCTGGTGCCGGCTGTGGTCTGGACGGTGGTGGAAGCGGTAAGTGTGTATCCTGCACCTGTGGTAGTGGGATTGCGGATATTTGCATTGGTCGTAAAAATAATCGTATAGGCAGTACTGGCATTGAGCGCGATCGGAGTCGTGATAGTGACAACCTGACCTGCGCCGCTGGCAGTAGCAACATTGGTGCCGCCAACAGTAATATCGGTCCCGGCAAAGGTGGCAGGTACATTGGTCGTTCCGGGGAAGGTGACCATGATCTGGCCGGAACCTGAAATCAGGGCACCGTCTGCCGCAGTGGTGATGTCAAAACTATATTGGCCGTCATTGCCGATGGTATTGGGATTTACAGTAACCGCACCGACGGACAAAGCGTTGGAAGATACGGCAATAGTGTAAGGGGGGCTGGTGCCGGCTGTGGTCTGGGCTGTGGTGGAAGCGGTAAGTGTGTATCCTGCACCTGTGGTAGTGGGATTGCGAATATTTGCATTGGTCGTAAAAATAATCGTATAGGCAGTACTGGCATTGAGCGCGATCGGAGTCGTGATAGTGACAACCTGACCTGCGCCGCTGGCAGTAGCAACATTGGTGCCGCCAACAGTAATATCGGTCCCGGCAAAGGTGGCAGGTACATTGGTCGTTCCGGGGAAGGTGACCATGATCTGGCCGGAACCTGAAATCAGGGCACCGTCTGCCGCAGTTGTGATGGCAAAGCTGTATTGGCCGTCATTGCCAATGGTGTTGGGGGTCACAGTAACCGCACCGACGGAAAGCGCGGTGGTAGAAGCGGTGATGGAGTAGGTGCCGGAAGCAATATCCGTACTTTCGATGTTTGTGTGGACATTAAGCGCGTAAGCTGATCCCGGTGTACTGGGATTGATCACACCGGCTGCGCTTGCAATAATAACTGTAACCCCGGCGGAGTTGCCCACATCCACTGGTGTGGTAATGGTCAAGGTCTGACCGGACCCGGAGGCAGCGGTCGTGATGTTACTTCCATTCACAGTAATGTTGGCACCGGTGGAGACAGAGGCCGGAACAGTTGTATTGGTTGGAAAGGTGATCACAATGGTATCATTGGATGCGGCGGTAAGTGCGCCGCTGCCTCCGGTTGTGAAGGTCACTGTGTATTGTGAAGCGGTATTGACAGTCGTTGTGCCGAGAACGGCACCCACAGCAGATACATCGGCAAATGCCGATACGGTACTCATAAGTACCAATAAACAAACTGAACCGATAAGATATTTCATTTTTTTCAACATAGGGCAATGACTCCTTTGGATAAAAATATGAAAAAAATTGACGAATTTTTAACAGAACTATTTAATAGTATACTATTTTTTTTGCAAAAATGCGCAGGCTAACTTAAAAAAAACACTATTTTTTTTGCTTTTTCTAAAAGCTTTCTGTTTTTTTAGAAAAGAGCACAATTTTCGAAAATAAGAATTTTCTATAAAAATGTTATTTTTAAAAGATTTTCAATAAATAGTCGTCTTGTAAAAAAAACCTCACTTCTTTGGACCGGATAACCCTGGTTTGAGGTTTCCGCAATTCACAATTATTTTACATTTTATATATAAAAATTTATCGTGCCAGCGCGAACACAATGGGCTGTGTAGCGTCCCGGAAATGAGTATTCTTTAGGTCGGGGTGTCACGTGTGGATTTTTATGCTTGTTTGGAAAGCTGATATCCCATCATGAGAATCCGCTGGATTAACTGGTTATAGGGGATTTTAGCCCGCAAGGCCGATTGGGCCAATTCATCGGAACGGTCCAGCGCGGGATTGGGGTTGACCTCAATGACATAGATCATATTTTCCGGTGTGATCCGCAGATCGAGACGGCCATAACCGCTTAAATTGAGTGCCCGGAAGGCGGCGCGGCTGATATGGGTTATTTTTTTCTCAAGACCGTTGGGAAAAGGATTGGCAAACGTATTTTGGATGCCCCATTTTTTTCTGAAAGGTTCGTCCCATTTGGCTTTGAAGGTGGCGAATTTGGGGCGCTCTTCAGGAAATTGGGTAAATACCAATTCACGCAATGGCAGCACCCGGAGACGTTCATTGCCAATGACACTGGCATAAATTTCACGACCTTCAATATATTCCTCCACTAAAGCATCGCTGTGCAAATTTTCATGTAAAAAACGGACACGCTCAATGCAGGCTTCCTGTGAGTCCGCAAACGAACTCTGCGCGATTCCATCCGACCCTTCCTGACCGAGCGGTTTGACAAAGACAGGGAACTTGAGATGCTTGGTCGACCGGTTGGTCTTGCCCAGGGGGAAGACCACAGCTTTGGGTACCTTGATTCTGTGCGGGGTTAAAATACGCTTGGTGAATTGTTTGTTACGGCAGACCGTCAGGCTGTCCGGTCTGCATCCGGTATAAGGGACGCCAAGCAGGGCCAACAGTCCGGTGATATGACTTTCATGCACCCGGTCATTGGCAAAGGACTCGAGCAGGTTAAAAACAATATCCGGTTGATAGCGCCGGACCTCGGTGATGAGCGGGCGGATGCGGTCGTGGATGCCCAGGAGTTTTACATCATGTCCGAGTTTTTTGAGGGCATTGATGATATCCTGTTCGTTTTTCCAATCCTCAGGCCTGAAATGATCTGCCCAGTCAGAGCTGGTAGGGCGTACAGGCATATCAAAAATTACCAAAACCTTAAAGTGTTGTTTCATAGATGTCCTTTAAAGCGGCCGGTGAATAAATAATTGGATACCAAGGCAGTCAAATAGGAAGCGATTTCCAGACGGGCCTTTTCTTCATTTTTTGGGACAAAGAGTTTGAGCGCGTCACAGCGGTTGGCGAGTTTTTTTATCAATCGGTTGACCGTGAATTTGCGTTCGCGGGTCCAGAAGGGGATGACTTTTAGAAAATCAGCCCGGTGGCGTCTTAAGAAACGGGCGCCGGAAATACCGCGGGGGTCTTCGGCCTGCACAGGGAGAAAGATATGCCGCAAATCTGAATCGAAAAACGCCGGGTCGTCTTCGGCATAACATTTTTTTCGCTGTTCATAATGGGTTTTTAATTTTTTTTTCAATGTCCGGATGTGAAAGGGTTTCTCGGTTTTTATTTTTGGGGAGGGTTTCCCTTTTAAATCGCGCATGAGGGTATCCACATAAATCAATTTTTTATACGCCGGCCAGCCTGAATAGAGTTTTTTCCAGTCCTGATTGGGTGCAAGCCAGACCGCAAAGGTCTCGGCGAAATCTTCCTCCGGATGGCTCTGGGCGTACCAGTTTTCCAGATGGCGCACATAACGGCGGCTGTAGGGTTGGTAGTGATAAAAATCACTGTATTCTTCGCTGGGCGAACCGAAAACCGTCCGCCATGTCCGGCGCCGGGGAAGAGAGAAAGCATGACAGAAGGCGTGCCCGGTTTCGTGGCGCAATAGCTTCATACACTCTTCCTCGGATTCTCCCTCCACCTCAAGCATCATTTTTCGCTCCAGTTGTTTGAGGCGGGGATGTGCCAGATAGAAGGGGATGGCAATCGCCGGACTTTTATCCGGCGAGAACCATTCGTCACCCAAATAAATGGGAGGTAGAAAAGAAAGTTCTTTGGATTTGAGTTCGTTGAAAAGCCGGGCAATGCACATTTCGAGGGAGGTACCCTCGATGGTTAGTTTGAGGTCGCAAAATTTTAAATTGAGGAGGTCTTCATCCGGATAATTTGCCCAGCGCGGATTGTCTGACGGATTTGCATGCATCAAAGGGTCATGCCTCCTGGTAAAGGTGGTACAGGTATTTTTTCTAAAATACCTGAAAATGAAGCGGATTACCAGTGTTTTCGACACGGCAGGGGCACGGCATCCGTCTTTGTTTCTGCGGAGTTTCGCAGAGACAAGCACTGTGGCCTTACAAAAATTTTTATTTTGTTATGGCGCGGGGACTGCTATGCTATCCCCATCGGGAGGAGGTTAAATGACAGACAAGAGCAGAATAAAAAAAATTATTTCAATTTTGCAAACAGAGTATGCGGATGTTCAGGTGGCGCTGTATTATAAAACACCGTTCCAGTTATTAGCGGCCACGATATTATCCGCTCAATGCACGGATGAGGTGGTGAATCGGGTCACCCCAGGTTTGTTCAAACAGTATCCGGATGCCGTCCGGTTGGCCCGAGCCGGGCAATCTGATGTGGAACGGTTGGTCCGTCAAACCGGTTTCTTTCGGAACAAAGCCAAGAATCTCATTGGTATGGCGCAGGCAATTCAAACCCGGTTTGAAGGCAAGGTTCCGCAGACCATGGCGGAATTGGTCACCCTGCCCGGTGTGGCACGCAAGACAGCCAATGTTGTTCTGGGTGCGGCATTTCATCGTTTGGAAGGGATTGTGGTGGATACGCATGTTCAGCGTTTGTCTTTTCGGCTTGGACTGACGCAGGAAAAAAATCCGGTAAAAATAGAGCAGGCATTGATGACCATAATCCCGCATGACCTGTGGCATCGTTTTTCATTGTGGCTTATTTTCCACGGCCGGCGTGTTTGTGATGCGCGCAAACCGAAATGCGCGGACTGTGCCTGCCAAAAACTATGTCCTTCGGCGGGAATATATTTATCGGGCTAAGCGCTTGAGTAATTAATGCGAGTTGTCATTGTGAACTTGCCTCAAATGGGGGGGCGAAATCAACGGGCTAAATTATTGACTGGGGAATTGGCATTTGAACTACGTCCCGGTTCGTGGGGTTGTTTTATTTTGGTTTTTATCAGGGAAGACTTATTCTGCAGTGATCGGCAATTTTAACAGCCAACTTTTTGATATCATCAAAGCATTCCCGCACTGCTCCCATGTGGCCGCCAATGGCGCCTTCGGCCGGTGTTAAGTCAAACATGGGTTTTTTAACTTCCATAGCCATGGGCATCAAACTGCGGTAGTTTTTAACTGAAGAAAGGCAGTGGGAATCATTGTTAATATCCGGCACTTTTGTATTTTTTTCCTCCAGTACCGAGTAGCGGTATTCCTGGGGAATGCGATCCATCCATTTGCCGTAAGCTTTAACCGGCCGATCGCTGCGCACGGCATGTTGCATAACAACATAGCCAATAGCCTCCATTTTTCCTTCCGGCAGCGATAAGTCTTCATCTGGGTTTTTTTTAATTCGTTCCCCCCATTCTTCCCGCCAGCGCCTTAATGTGGGACCTAAATTTCGAAGCCCCTGAAGGGAATAAATATCCGGCGCCAGTGGAATCACTACATAGTGGGCGGAGATCATTGCTGCACGATTGATGGCGCCTAAATTTGGTCCCACATCAATCAAGGCCAGGTCAGCCTTTTGTCTCCCGGCCGATTGTTGAATAATTCTATAAAATGATGATATTGTTCGAAAAGCTGCTTCTTGTTTATCCAGACATTTGGGCCAGGCATCGGAAAGTTTGTCTTCAAACCCGGACAATCCCAGATCTCCCGGGATCAGCCCCAAATTTTTTGTCACAACTTCAATGTGAGGAGCTTCACTAATATCTCCAAGACCTCGAAGAATGGGACGGACAGTTCCTAAAATACTTTTTGGATGCTCTCCATCCGGCCAAATATCTTCCAATTTAGATTCATTTAAAAACATAGAAGTTAAATTGGCCTGAGGATCCAAATCCGCTGCGATTGTATTGATCCCCAAACGAGAGTACATCCAGGCTAAATGGTACACCAGCGAGGTCTTGCCGACACCACCTTTGTTATTGAAAAAAACTATGGATTTCATCGATATTTCCTTATGGTTACTAAGAAATAAGTTGCTTCGAATCTGAATTCCGCTTTTGGATTTCCGTTAATCCTTAAATAGTCTTGAGCCCGTGTTACGCCGGTTCCGTATTTATTGACATATCCGAGTACTTTCATGGCTTCAGCGATTACCGGATTGCGGTAAGCATTTTGGCGCGGGAAATTTTCCTGTGTTGCTTCACCGTAAAGACCGCCGGGATTTTGAATTTCGATGCGATCTTCAAACCAATAAAACCGAATAGGCGCGGTGGCTTCATACGAGCGATGCATAACTGCGTTCATTAAAAATTCCCGCAGGGCTTCCGGAGGATAATCACGGACTACGCGTTCTTGCAGAGTGCTGGTTTTTTCAGGTTTGGTCTTGATTTGTAAAGGCAGAAAAGCATCCAGTTCCCGTAAAACAGTCAATAAATCGCCGGAAAAATTGCGCTCATCTTCCACCTCATCCGTAACCTTTTTTCCGGCGTGTTTTAAAAACAGAATAGAAGCGCCGGATAACCATTGCAAAGGATTTTTCCCGAAAAGTAAAGCGCCGGCAGAGGTGGCGCAATTTTTATGAAGATCAAAAAACCTAAGCGATGATAATTGTTCGGTGATGTCACGGTTATTGGCTTCGATGATTTCCGGGGCCACGGCATTAGTACGGTAAGTAGTTAGAAATAAATCCAGAAGAAGATCCTGTATTTGGCAATCAGAAAGCGGGCGAGCATCAAATGTTTTTGCTAATCCTGTGCGCTTTTCAGATAAAATTCGTTCTTCGCTCTCATTGGCAAGGGCACGTCTTGGACCGACCCGGATATGTATCCTTCCTTTATAACGAACCGGCGGTACATCAGAGGGTTTGACTTCCACTACTGCAATCTCTTTATCTTTGATAAGGTGTTTTTGGACCGTTAAAACCGGCAAGGGTAGTATATTGCCATCTGAACGCGTGGCAGCGAGGTTTTTAAGTAATTGGTCAGTAACCTTGATGCCGGAAGGGTTTCCCTGGTCGTCAACACCGATTAACAAGTACCCCGGTTGACGGTGGTCGGGAAAATCATTGGCAAAGGCACAGATGGCTTCACACCACTTGTCCGTATTATTAACCGCTATGGTTTTTTCCACTCGGTCTGATTCGAGTTCATTCATTAGTTTTGATAATTTATCGCTACTTAACAAAGTTATACACCTTTTAGAAATGTTGTTTTTGGGTGCCAGGGTAATCGGCATGGCCCCGATTTTTGAATTATATCAAAAAAAATGAATATTTCTACTGATTATTTCCTGTTACATGCAGTGTTATTTGTTATAGCGAACGCCACGTGCTGGGGGTGGGAGATGTCTTCCGGATAACCAGTTGAAGGCAGGGGTATAAAATTTTTTCCCTTACAATAATAAATCCACCAATGTAATCATTCTACTTACACCTTTCAGCCTCTCGCATTTTTTATTTTTGCACAGGTTCTTGTTTTTCTTGAGAATATCCCTGTATTCATAAAATGCCAGATGCATTATTGTGATGTCCTCGTTGGAAAGCTCAATGACAACGGGATGCATGGGTTTGATGATTTGTATAAAACACCTCCAAAAAACAAAGTTACTCTATAGAGTGCCTAAAAATCAATAAAAAAATGCTATTCTTTGGGCATGAAAAGTACTGTCCAAGCAAGAGTAGCAAGTCGGATAAAAAAAAGTCTCAGCCAAAAAGGTATGTCAGCGGAGAAATTGGCATTTCGAATTGGCATGAGTAAGTGTTATATGTATGACTTCTTTAACGGTAAAAAAGATATTTCTCTAAAAAGCCTGCAACGTATAGCCGACGGTCTGAATGTGGAAGTAGAAGCATTCTTTTACGACTAATTAAATTTCTAATAAAACCAATATATACTCTATAGTATACCCTGTGATTTTGTCAAATAAATTAAATCTGCATATACAATGGCACATACCCGGAGAATAAAAAAAATAATGAACAAAAATATTAGTTGGAGAAAGGATAAATGTAAGCTTGACGGTATCCGTCTTGAGCCCCTACGATGAGGATTTAAACAATCCCAACCACCACGCACAGGCAATAAAACCTCCCAGCAGTGCAAGCCCGGTAATTCCCTGGAGATGGGCATAGGCCGGATCATAAAGTTTGGTTAAAGAAAGCGGGAAGATGGCCGAACCGGCCAGGGTCGCCCGTGCCACTGTTGGCGCCAGGATGCCGCCGGATGCGCGACGCAGCCAGGTTAGTAGAATGCTAATCAACAGGGCGAAGACTAGCGCCAGCAACAAACCTAACCGGGGATGTTCGGGATAACCATAGCCCATCACATAAAAAGGGAGCTTCCAGAGCCATGCCAGGACACCGCAGGCCATGGCGGTTGGCCAGAAGCCGTAGCGGATGAGGCGTGCGTAGCAAAATCCCCGCCAGGCAGTCTCCTCGAACCAGGCGGGAATAAACCAGATGATCGGACTCAACAGAAGCAGCGCTCCCCAGAAAGCAATACCGCTTTTGGGATACTGTTGGGTGAAATTAGCATGGTCGGGCCACTGCAGGCGGGCATTTTGAACACTGGAGATCATGTTCCAATCCCACTCAGCCTGTCCCAACAGTACGCTGAGCGCTGCTGCCAGGGCTGCCAGCAAAGGGAACACAAACCAAGCGGGCAGTAAATAGAGCGGTTTACCGGCAGCCAATCCCAATTCCTGACGAAAACTGCCGCGTCCCAATGAGACGGCCAGTATTGCGGCGATGCCGGGTCCGATACCCAGCGAGGTCATCAGCAATGTGACTTCAGGCGAGGGATACCATCCCAGGGTCCAATGGTGTTGGACAATCTGATAGGCTGGATACCAGCCGCAAAGCAGTACGAGAAAAACAAAGACAAGGAATGACACACGAGACCGGGTTGGGAAAAAAAAACGGTGTGGGAGCATGTGTCTATTATATTTTCCCGGAGGCAAACAGGCAATCATATTTTTTCGATGGACCGGCAGGGATGAAGAGACTTGACATGACCCTTCATCCGGGGTAATTTATTGCCATGGGCGAAAAAATTTATCTTCATCATGTTTGTTTGCATGTTTCCAAGCTCAACCAGTCGGAAATTTTTTACAATGGCTTTTTGGGATTGAAAAAATTGGATGCGTATACTGTGCCGGCGGAGTATGCCAAAACGCTGTTTGATATTCAGGCGGAATGCCGTTTTATTTCTTTTGAATGCCCGGAAGGCGGCGGTTTGGAGATTTTTTCAACAGATCAGTCCCTGCCGCATGCTCAGGGTGCCAGCCATTTTTGTCTCGGGGTATCTCAACGTGAAAAATTGATTGAGACCCTGCGTGCCGCCAATGTCACGATTCGGGAGATTGCCGAGGGTGACCGCAAGGTGGTTTTTATACTGGATCCGGATGACAATTTGATTGAACTAAAAGAAATCGCATCGTAATAAACAAGGAGTTGTTATGCCTTTTTGTCCCCAATGCGGCTATGAATACCGGCCGGAAATAAAAATATGCCCGGATTGCAATGAACGATTGGTTGCAGCCCTGGCACCGGATCCTAATCAGGTCGAACTTTTTGAGACCTTTGAATTGTGCAAAATTCCGGATGAAGTGACCGGTATGGCGCTTCAATCAATGCTTTTAGAAGCCGGGGTAGACGCCAATCTGCGCGATATGCGCACCAGCTTTTATGCCAATGTACTATCGAGTATGCAAGGGTATTGGGGAACCATCATCGTGGCCAAGCAGGATGAAGACCTGGCCAAACAGGTGCACCGGGATTTTAAAAAACAATTTGAGGGACGATGATTTTTCGAGGATGCGGAGGAGGCGCTTGTGAGTGAAGAACGCCCGGAACCAGATAAAGAAAAAGGCGTAACGGATGCTTTTTTTGTAAAATTACCCGACACACCCCAGATTGGCAGCGCTGACGCAGAGAAGACCGAGCAGCAGTTACTTGCCCGGTTTAAATCCCACGGCCCGCGCGGTGAAACATTGAAACCTTTGGCGGTTTTTTACAGCCGGGTCGGCCAGCAAGAGCGGGCCTATCAATATTTAAAAATGTGGATGAAATATACCAAGGACAAAGCCGAACTGGCGGAATGTTTGCTGATGTCCGGGCAGTTGGCCGAACAGGCCGGGCAGCCTGAACCGGCGGTCTCTTTTTATCGGGAAGCGCTGGATCAGAAGAGTGATGACTTTAAAGTTAATTACTACTGTCATAACAATCTTGCCTATTGCCTGAATTTGCAAGGCGACTTTGAGCAGGCGCAGAAACACTGCCACGCCGCCATTCGGACTGACCCCTCGCGCGCCAATGCCTATAAAAATCTTGGGATCAGTCAGGAAGGTTTGGGCAAGGTTGCTGAAGCAGCCCGGGCTTGGATTAAAGCCACACATGTGGATATTTCAGATGCGCGGGCTTTCCAATTGCTGGAAAAATTGATGGAAAAAAATTCGGCAACTGTGACGTTGGATATTCCGGATATTGCAGCGCAGATTGATTCCTGCCGTAAAGCAATGACCACCTCGCAAACCGGCCGGTTTTCCGACTGGGCCAGGGGTCTGCCTTTAAATTAATTTTCTGAGGCCTGTTAATAATTCATTGGAAATCGTCAGGGCGTGTGATACCATACACCAATATTTATTAACGTGACCAATGTTTAACAGACTGCTTCGGATATTTGATTCATCACGCAAAGTCGCTAAGACGCTAAAATAATCATGGATTTGATATTTAAATATTTAGCATGATAATAGTTTTTCTTTTGAGTTTTTATTTTTTTATTTGGAGGTTTCTGTAATGCCAGGTATGCTCAAACCCCGTTTGGATAATTCCAGCCGTTCCAAAGAAGTTCGTAGGAAAATGAAGGGGGAAGAACGCGCCTTGCGTGCCCAGGAGTCAAAAACAGCTTCCGACAGTCCGGAAACCTCCGCCGATACGGTTATGTCGCCGGCGTCAGCAGTGGAGAAAAATTCCCTGAAAAAAATCCGGGATGGCATGATCGTTGAACAGACGGTTGCCTATAATCCCGGCAAAGGCAAGCCGATTATCTATGTTCGGTTTCGCCTCACCACAGCAGTGCGGGGAAAAAAGAAACAAGATTTTATGCAGACCGCAGCCTATCTGTTGCGGCTGGAAATCCTGGATGCCAGCGAGGGGGCGGTTGTGGAAGGTTTGTTCCTGGGACCTTGGCAGATTACCGGATTGGTGCTTGAACCGGGTGCGATTCATATTGCGGAACCACTCTGGGCCGGTTTTCAGGCGAGGCAGGGTGAAAACAAAGGACGTATTTATCTGGGTGACACGGTTAGAAACCGGGTGCTGGATATTCCCATTAAAGTCAGTGTTGTCATTCCCGGACCGGACGCGTTTGTTGCCTGAGCGTTGTTCTGCGCAACGCTAAATACTGTTTCTTTTTCTGGGAATTAATAAAAATCCACGGGCTTACCCGGCATCCGGCATGCGCCGGACAAGTGCGCCGGGCAGGCTGCCCGTGGTATTTTTGTCGGGAGATGTTCGCCTCTGGCGATATTTTTACTCGCTTCATTGATGGACTTACCCGGCACCCGGCATTCGCCGGGCAAGTACGCCGGGCAGGCTGTCCCTTGATGAAGCGCCAGCACGATAAAGGTTCCGGCTACTATCTCCTTAAACATCTCATGAACCGATTCGTAGGCTCGAGCAGCGGTTTGCACGATTAGAAAGAATGTGATTTCATGGAAACCAATCAAACAAATCTGATGGACTGTCTTTCCAATGAAAATGTGGAGCAGGCTCTGGCTGCGGGGCGTGCGGCGGATGCGGCTGAAGTCAAACGTATTATTGAAAAAGCCCGGACAAAAAAAGGCCTGACCGCCCAAGAGACTGCGGTACTGTTGTATCAGGATAATAATCCTGATGTGGTGAAAGAAATTATGGATGCGGCCCGTCAGATTAAAGAAGAAATTTACGGGAAACGTATTGTGTTTTTTGCACCACTTTACATCTCAAATTTTTGTGCTAATAATTGTTTGTATTGCGCCTATCGGCGCGACAACACCGAGATCACGCGTAAAACACTGACCCCTGAAGAGATTGCCAGGCAGGTCGAGGTTTTGGAAGATCAGGGACACAAGCGGCTGCTTTTGGTGGCCGGGGAAACCAATTCTTTTTTGGATGTTTTAAATGCGCTGGAGACCATTTATGCAACACGCACCGGACAAGGAGAGATTCGCCGGGTCAATGTCAATATTGCACCGCCTACGATTGAACAATTAAAAGCATTGAAAAAGACCGGGATCGGAACCTATCAGTGTTTTCAGGAAACCTACCATCATGCCACATACCGGCAAATGCATCCGGATGGTCCTAAAGCGGATTATCAGTGGCGCCTGGAAGTCATGGACCGGGCCATGCAAGCCGGGGTGGATGATGTCTCCACCGGGGTTTTGCTGGGATTGTATGATTATCACTATGATGTCACCGCGTTGATTATGCACGGGCTCTATTTGGACCAGACCTATCGTGTCGGGCCGCACGCAGTCTCTGTGCCGCGTCTGAGGGTCGCGCACGGCACACCCCTTTGTGATGACGTTAACTTGAACCAAAATCGTTATCTGCTTACAGATCAACAGTTTCAGCTGGTGGTGGCCGTGATTCGGATGGCGTTGCCCTATACCGGTGTGATTCTTACAACACGCGAAACACCTGCCATGCGCAATCGTTTGCTCAATGCCGGCGTTTCCCAGATTTCGGCAGGCAGTCATACCGAGGTGGGCGGTTATTCCGGGGAATTGTCAAAGCATGCCGGACAGTTTGAGATTGAAGATGTCCGCTCATTGGAGGATGTCATTTTGGATGTCATTGCCAGTGGAAACATCGCTTCCTTTTGCACGGCCTGTTACCGGGTGGGACGGACAGGTGAGAAAATCATGGATTTACTCAAACCCGGGACGATTAAAAATTTCTGTCTGCCCAATGCGGTGTTGACATTCAAGGAATATTTGGTGGATTATGCCTCGCCGGAAACCCGGGAAAAGGGTAAGGCCTGTATTGACAAGCTGCTGCAGGGATTGGATAATGATGTGAGAGAAGAGACACAGCAGCGGCTTGGCAAGATTGAACAAGGCGAGCGTGATCTCTACTTTTAATACGACGACAGGAAGATGATGCCCACACAGAGCGAGTATACGCTTCATTATCATGAGCGCCAGTATCCCTGCTGTTTGCAAGCCAACCGGCGGAACCGCAGCATCAAGATTAAGGTGGAGCCGTATGAGGCGGATGATGGTGCTATGGCGTGTGATGGTTTTTCAGGTATGGATAGTATTGGCGAGGAACAGATTGATCTGTTTTCCGCCACGGCCCAGCCTGGATGTCAGATTCATGTATCGTTTCCACCCCGGGTTTCCAACAAAGAAGTGATCCAAGTGATTGAGCAGCATGCTACCTGGATTCATGAACAAGTCAAACAATTCTCCCGTGATCAAAAAAGTTATCGTGGTCGGCTGAAAAACGGGTGCCATTTACTTTACCTTGGGAAAAAATACACACTTTTGTTGTGGCCGGGCAATTACGCCTCGGAAGAGGTTGATGTGATGGGGAATTGCATCTGCTGCCGGGTGGAGGATATCGGACCGGATAATATACGCAAAGTTTTAAAAAGTTGGTATCAGCAAGAGGCGCGGACCATGATCGAGTCCCGCGTGGACCAATGGGCCGACAAGGTCACTCGGAAGTTTTTTCGTGTCCGGTTTGGCGAGCCCAAGACGCGCTGGGGAAGCTGTTCGCAAAACGGGATTGTGAGATTTCACTGGAAATTGGTCATGGCGCCCCGGTATGTGATGGATTATGTGATTATTCACGAACTGGCGCATTTGGAGCGGATGGACCATTCGACGGTTTTTTGGGCGCTGGTACGTACGCATTGCAGTCGTGTGGATGACGCCCGTCAATGGCTCAAGCAAAACAGTCATAAAATGCGATTATAGAAATTCATTGTTTGATTGCCTATAGGGTGATCATCATCTGGAAAGTATTTCCACCACTGGAAAACGAAAAATCTCCGTTGCCGGCAAGCTGTGCTGTTTTGCATATCGTTTGTTAGAATTACTGTTGCTTTTTTTCAGTGTTGGAAATACTTTTCAGATGATTTTTACGTGGCAAGCAGGATCGCAATTATGTTTTTTATTTCGTTATGCTAAAGGAGAAAAAAATGCCGGATTGGATATGGACCCTGATCGGTTTAAGCGCAGCCGCGCTTACCGCGACCTCATTTATTCCGCAGTTGATTGCTAAAATTAAAAAGCCCGGGTCTGTAAGGATGGCCAACGGCACCTTGGCGGTGTTTATGGCCGGTGTGTTTTTTTGGTTTTTATATGGATTTCATCTCGGAGATGGGATCATTATCATTGCCAATGGGTTTATTTTCTGTAATCTCGCTGCCATCGCTTTTTTGCAATGGCGGGAAAAAGAAACCAAGTAAGTTTTTACCGGGTGCCGCATTTTAAGCGTCATCCCGGAGGATGCAGCCTTTGTTTAAAAATAAAACGCAACACCACCGGCCAGATTACTCGAAGCTGAGTCGGTGACGGCAATATTTCCTTCCAGCAAAAATTCAGCCCGGCGGGCGAAGGGTATGGCAACACCAATTGTGGCATACATTGGGAGCCAAATTTCATTTTCATTATTGATCTCGACAAATTCAATATCAGCATCCAAGGCACCGTAAAGCGTAAACGTTCTGAAATTATTTGAAATCAACAGAGTGGCATCCAATCCGAGATTGGAGGAACCGTGCACGCCGGTGGCAAATGAAACCCCGAGGGTGCGCCGGGTGTCCGGTACGAGCATAAATTCCACATCCGCACCAAAGACGGTATTATTGCCCATGCCGAGTTTGAGGTCCATATCTATGCTGCGGGTCAACCCGATGCCGCCATGGAGCCAGAACATGAAGGTTGAGGGCGAAAAAAATATTTGGGGTTCCAGGCCGAGAGACAGGTGGCCCGGTCGCAGAGTGCCGGCTGTGCCGAAAACACTGGCTGAGAGGGTTTGAGACAGGGAGCATGTCAGCATCAGGACTGTTAAAAAAGAAATATACCTTTTCATTAGAATCACCTCTGGGACAAATTATTTTTGAATTGACAAATATTATAGCATGCCCGGATTTGATGGCAAGCGTGAAAATTTGAGATGTTACCGGAAGATACGCTGCCACCAGGGTCGTTTGGTTTGGAGGATACGCACGATATTGGCAATGGATTGTTGGGATGCGTCTTCACCGGCTTTGATAATGGCACGCGCAGCATTAAATGCAAACCACTCAAAATCCAGATCATTGAGCCGCACCACAGCGTCGGCTTGGAGCAGATGAAGATCGCGCAGGCATTTACCGGTGATCTGATCCGCCCGCAGAAAAATTTCCAGACCGGTTTTATAGTGACTATCAGCAGGATTAAATGGGGAGACATCAATTGCGATAACGAAGGTTGCTCCTTGGGCAAAGGTTTCCGTGACTGGGACCAAAGAGGTGATTGCGCCGTCCACCAGCTGACGGTTATCGTGCACCACAGGACGGAAAACGCCTGGAATGGCGGCAGAAGCCTGGGTAGCACGCCGGATGGGTCCTCGGGTAAAGACATAGGGTTTGCCCAGGAGCAAATCGGAGGCGACGGCGGCAAAGGGAATGGCCAGGGATTCAATGTCCTGCTCGGGCAGGAGCAGCGAGAGCAGGGTCTGGATTTTTTCCTCGGCAATAATGTGGTCCTTGGTCAAAACCGAGGTCAGCATATAGAGGCGCGAAATCTGTTCAAGCGTTTTTTGGATATTTCGGGCAAAAGTTTCTTCGGATTCTTTTTGCTGGAACTTGGCCAATCCCAATGCGTCCATATCCGGATGTTCCAGCTGAGTGATGACTTTTTTCTCAACTTGTGCAGCATCCTGAAAATGGCAATAGAGTGCACCGACAATGGCACCCATGGACGTTCCGACGACCAGGTCGGGAAAAATCCCGGCTTGTTCCAGGACTTTGATGACGCCAATATGTGCCAGTCCACGGGCACCGCCGCCACCCAGCGCGTAACCGATTTTAAGACCATGTGCAATATGTTTTTTTTTAACCGGCATCAACGGCTCCTTGGCGTGGGGAATTCCGGGGACAGCTTACTTCTGGAAAATTAAGTAAGATGTCCCCGGAATTATAGCCTGTTTGACAACAAAGAACAAGCAGCTTAGGGTTTTCCGGAGAGCAGGGGTGAATTGTAACTTATAGTGCGACACATTCAACTCAGAAGACCTTTTTGCGTAA
>JAIORK010000003.1 GCA_021108215.1 bacterium
GGTGGAAAACCGAAATCTCCAGGTTTTTGTCAGCTAGTGCCAGGCAGACGGAAAAGCGAACAAGGTGCACACGGATGGTATGTCCAAACGAAGGCAACGAAGCGCGGACAAAAGGATAACAGGCGTCGGAGCTTCTGATAGTACCTGTGAAGCAGGGGAACCAAGCCGAAGGAACCCAGTGGAGGGAAGCGGAAGTCGGAAAATGGAATCGCTGGAGGGAAACATGACGGATACACAGGAATCCGAGCTAGTGTCAACAAAACAAGAGCGAATATCAGAACTGGCGAAAAGAAACCCGAAGAGGAGCTTTGTGTCACTAGCCCACCACATGGATATGAACTGGTTGAAGGAGGCCTATTATCTTACCCGAAAAGATGGAGCAGTTGGGGTAGATGGTCAAACAGCCAAGGAATATGAAACGAACCTGGAAGAAAATCTGAGATCACTGCTGGAAAGAGCAAAAAGCGGAAAGTACTGCGCACCTCCAGTGCGTCGGGTATATATACCAAAGGGCAAGAACGAAAAGCGTCCGATTGGCATACCGACATTTGAGGATAAGGTGCTCCAGAGGTCAGTAGTAATGAGCATGGAAAGTGTCTATGAGCAGGATTTTCTGGAGTGTTCATATGGATTCCGGCCTGGACGGTCGGCCCATCAGGCAGTATCAGAAATTCAGAAAAGGTTATACACCATGGGCGGTGGCTGGGTGTTAGAGGTAGATATAAGAAAATACTTTGACACAATAGACCAAGGCCAGTTGAGGGAAATACTTCGCCAGCGGATACGCGATGGTGTAATTGTGAGACTAATTGGGAAATGGTTAAAAGCAGGAGTGATGGAAGCAGGTCAGATAACACGTCCTGAAGCAGGAACACCCCAGGGCGGAGTTATATCACCGATGCTGTCAAACATCTACTTGCATGAAGTAATGGACAAATGGTTTGAGAGAGAAGTGAAGCCACGATTGAAAGGTAAGGCATTTGAGGTTCGGTTTGCGGACGACTTCATTCTAGGATTCACGAACGAAGCAGACGTCAAGCGAGTGATGAAAGTGCTGCCAAAACGATTCGAGAAATATGGATTACAGTTGCATCCAGAAAAGACTCGGATAGTAGAATTCAATCATCCGGACAAATCGGATAAACCTGACGGAAGAGGTCATAAAGGATCAGGAACATTTGATTTTCTGGGATTCACACATTACTGGGGACAAACCCAAAAGAAAACGTGGATGGTCAAGCAGAAAACGGCAAAGACCAGACTAAGCCGAGCACTGAAAAGAATAAAGGAATGGTGCAGGAAATGGCGGCACTTGCCGGTAAGTGAACAGCAACAAACACTTAGAAAGAAAATGCTTGGACACTACAGCTATTATGGGATTATCGGCAACAGCAAAAATCTAGGCAAGTTTTACTGGGTGGTAAGAAGAACCTGGAGAAAATGGCTTAGTCGGCGGTCACAGAAAGCAAAATTAAATTGGGAGAAATATCCCCGGCTTTTGACTAGATATCCATTACCATT
>JAIORK010000004.1 GCA_021108215.1 bacterium
CGATAATACCATTCGACCACGCAATCGCATCGTTGCGCGCCTGGGAGCGCATCTGTCTCAAGTCCGCACGATTAAGCGTATTCTGCCAGGTTTGATATGCCTGGACGTCTTTCCGGAGTTCATCAAAATTCTTATGCTCTGTCGCAGCCTTGGTCTGCCAGTAGCTTTTCAGTGAACTTTCCAGCATGGCATTACGCACTGCCTGACCGGTACGCAGAAAACCAATTGCGCCAATTGCCAGATAGACTCCTGAAAAAGCACTGACTGCCATGCCGGCCAATGCCGGCAGAGAATTCTCCATACCCAATCCTAAATAAGCACCCATGCCGATCAAACCAATGGCGACCACCCCTGAAATCCCGGAAGAAATGTATCCCCATAACGCCCGGAAAGGATGTTCCTTCCCACCAGGTTTACTCTGCCGTTCCTGCTCAGGTTGCACTTCCTGTTCGCGCTCCCGATCAGCTTCCGTTCGGAGCACTTCTTGTTTTCTATCGATTCCCGTGTCGCCCGGGGTTACCGGCTGCCTTCCCTGTACAAACGCTCTGCGCGCGCGCGATGTGGTGACACCGGCGGATTTGATCTCCCTGGCAAACATCGTCTTCCAGCCCGCAATGGTATCCTGTACATTTTCATCCGGCGCAATATTCGCAAGGTATTCATTCACATTATGATACCCAAATTTATTGACAGCGACATAGCGCAACACTTCAATGTCGGTATCTGAAAGCAGTTTCATATAGTTCCTTTCATTAATAAATGGAATCATGATAAACCGGCGGTCTTCACCATAAACCGCGCTGGTTGATATGTTTTTATATAAATAACTTCCCCCGATATTCAAAACAATATTATACAGATCCTGATAGGTCGTGATTTCACCGGCATCTGCATGCCCGATTTTATTCAAAATTCTGCGCAAATCACTTTCCGTAACTTCATAGGTCAGCAACCCCAAACCGTTTCGCGTGGTAAGATCCTGCGAAAGAGCACTTGCCAAATCAACCATGGAAGCACTGCGGGTATCCAAATCAGACAAAGAAGCCTCGGCATCATACGGCAGGATTTTCTCCGGCTGTGCCTGACGCAAGATATGCTGATAAGCAGACATAAACTCCAACAAAGTTGAGTAATGCCAACCGCGGAAAAAATCCGTCATATTATCATGCCCCATATTCCGGGTAATATTTGCCATTTCTTCCATACTGATTTCTTTAAATTCGTTTCCGAGATATAGTTTCAGATCACGATTTACCGCAGTCGTAAAGCGCTCAATTGTCACAAAATTAAATTTATCCGTTTCAACCAATTCCCGGATCTGCGGGACTTCTTTGCCCAACAATCTATCAACAAACGCCTCGGCTGTAAACCAAAGTTGTTGATAATATACTTGCCGCATATCCCAGCGGTAATCATAATTTTCACCCGGCGCATACAACATATAATTGAACTTAAACCTGTCATACGCTGGTTTATCATAAATCAAATTCACCGAACGATGCGCCATATTAATCCCAACCGCCAGCAACCAAAAAGCCGCAATAGTCATGGAGCGGGCATTAAACATAAACCGCATAAATTTGATCGGCGCAGTAAACGGAAAAAATGCAAGATTTACAACCCGCGTCGCTGTGCGTTGCCAAAAATTCCCTTCCGTGCGCCAAAAATTCCAGATATTGGATATCCTGCGAAAAACATTTTCGCGGTTATCGCGAATACCCAAGGCCCGTCGGAGAAGACGCCCCAGCACCTGACCGAGCCGGACAAAAACCTCCAGCCCGCGCAGAAAAAACACCATAGCAACAACCAAGCCGGTGCCAATCGCAATTTCCGCTGCCAAGAACACTGCCGGCAAACGCATTTCATGCCGTGGAATATTCGACTTCTCGCCAAATCCAAGGCGCTCGGCAATCGACGGATTAAACTGATTTTTATTTAACGACGGTATTTCCCGGTTTGGCGACCAAAGCACCGCGCCATTGGCCATCCGCCCCATGCGTTTCCATCCAGCCATGGCCAACAGAGTATCATAGCGTGATTCATTCGGATGGGTCATGACTACGCCAACACGATAGCGTTCCGGCTGAGAAACAATTTTCCTGAGTAAATAAACCAGATTATGCTTCTTACCCAGAGAATCACCTATTAATTCAGGATCTGAAACCTGAAAAAAATCAACCATAGATGATAAACGCTTCACACCATGGAAACGCGGTTCGCGATTGGGTGTCAGGGTTGTATAACCAAAATTGATATCCGGTCCATATCCCATCCCCATATCCAAAAAGTAATAATAATATCCCGGTGCAACCGACTGCTTTTTCCCACCAACTTGCGTGTATTGATTCGGATCCGCATCCAAAACCGACCCATACAAACCATGCCAGGGAGCTTTTCCCGTGGTGGCCGGATTCACATCAACACCGTACTCAACACTGGATGGTTTGCCAATCACATTGGCTGCCGGACCCACGCCGGGCAACACTTTCCCCGGACCTTCCAGTCCCACTTCCTTGTACATATAGCGGCTGCCTTCAAATGAGGGAAATTGCACATACCCGCCGGTAACCAGCTGGGGATTGGCTGTTGACATAAGACGCGCATTGGCCACCATCTGGGCATGACTATTGAAACCGTATTGCCCCTTTGTCTCCACTCCCAGTTCAACAACAAATTCACGCGCGCCGCTTCGTATCTCCTCCGGTAAAATGGTTTGCAAGTCATACAAGTTAAACCCTTCAACAATCGTCGGATTCAATTTAAATGATTGACCGGTCTGCACATCAATCAATGTAACGTACCCGTATGCCAGATTGGACATCTGATCAACGTTTACTTCCATATAGCGCATTTTTGCCGGATCAAAAACCACCCGACGGTAAACCGCACCATAAGAATTTTTCGGATCATTCCCTTTAATTTTCATATAAACTTTTTCATCCCCTGCTTTTGTCACCAGTTGAACATCCGCTCATAGCGCGACCGCAATGTGGAAACATACTGCTCATCCGTATAGTACCAAGCACCCATCGTGGTCAGGTTGATGACATCCTGATTAATCCCCCCCAACGCTTTTCCGGACATGGCCAACATGCGTGAGA
Source organism: bacterium (assembly GCA_021108215.1). Lineage (NCBI taxonomy): Bacteria > bacterium. The sequence continues at coordinate 3,102 of JAIORK010000004.1, forward strand.
TCGTAATCGTCTGGCCGGCATTACTCACATGCTCAGGCATATAGGGGGTCCCCGGTTTATGATATTTGCTGATGACACCAAATTCCAGCCAGCAATTACTGCTAAAAATCCCATCAAGATCAAAACGATAAGTTCCAGGAGCATTAATTTTCATTTTCGGTGAGATTGCCTTCCCATCGGCATTGTTGATCACGAGATAGCCTGAAGAAGTCATCTCATCCACCGTCACTTCAATCCAGCGGTTGGAAGGATCTATTTTCAATTGACGCAACACTGTTCCGGAACCGTTTTTCTTTTGAAAGGCATTGATTTCAGCTTCACTCATCATACCCAACTTTGCTGCCGTCATCTCTTCCCGCGCGCCGCGAATCACCAATCGATTTTGTTGATCAATCCGTTGTTCAACACCATTAGCTTCCCAAGGCATAAAATAATTTTCCGCATTATATGCCCATGCGCCATTGCGAATTAAATCAACGCCACGCTGTTCCGAATCACTCGCGCGGATAATTTCCATAGAATCAATCACAACACGCTGGCCGGCATTGGTTTGTTGCTGCGGTGTTGCCGGTTCCTTCGACTCAGGATCACGCCACTGTGAATTAACACCGATTTCAATTGGAATCATCAACGAACCAAGCTGGGCATCCAACTGACGGTGCCGCTGCCCGGATATTCTTCCCCATTTTTCATCTATCAAATCATGTTCCGCTTTCAGGGACACGCGCAAGGCTTTACGCTGCTGTGTTTCGTAAGCAAGTAATTTTTGATTCGCCCGGTTGTATTCCACGCGCGGCACTTCTCCCGAATAGCGGCTTGCCAGCGCATCATATGCCTGCTTTGTGCGCCACCGCAAATCGCTTTCCAATTGTTTCCATCTGGGTTTGGCATTATTTTCCAAAGCATTATGTTCCGCTTGCGCTTCTCTGCGAATAACATCATCCACAAGTGTGCGGTGGAGGTGTTTAATCGTCGCTTCATCCACTCGCCCCTCTCCGACTTGTTCATAAATATTTTGCGGAATAATATCTTTTAAGTTGAAGTAATAAACTCCCGGTTGATTAATCGGCAAAGGTGTAGAATATATTTTTGTATATTTTGTTCCATCGTGATCATAATGTATATTGATATACATGGAACTCGTCACTTCTTTAACCTCCATCCGGAGCATATTGAAACCCTTGCCGTTTAAACGTGTATGTAACAAGACGCCACCATATTTCCGATGTTCCTCAGAATCCTGACCCGAACGTGTTCCAACGACTGTGAGACGGGTTCCGCCCTGACCGTTATCCGCCAACACAACATCAGCACCATAGCTCTGAAACTCTTCCGGGGTCACTCCGGAAGGCAATAATGCCACACGATTTTCCTTTTCCATTGATGGCATTAAATTATTAAACCGGGATTGACTCACCCGATCATAATAGTCCGCTTCAGAAAGCACCTGGTATTTTTGCCAGTTGGCTATCAAATTTTCCAGTGGAAATTGTTTCGGATCCCAGCGGCCAAAAATCTGCTCAAAACCACTAACAATGGTCGCTAACTGATCCAAAGTAAACCGCCGCTTCAAATCCGGTGTCATATATTGCTCTAAATTATACCTACCCATAACCTGTTGGTTGTTCAGGCGGCCGATAATCAACCGGGGGTCCCGTTCACCCGCATTCCAGGCTGCCAACAATCCCAGAACACCTTCATTGGGATTGGACGACGGATTGAAACGCAGCAACAAGTCGCGCATTGTCGGCTTGGTATAATTCAATTTATACATCCACTGCATCATGGGCACCAACAGATCCATCCAGATCGAACTGCCACCGCCTTTGGCCGGCAATCCCGGTGCATAAAACCCGAGTTTTTCAGAAATTTCCAGACATTGCCGAATTTGTTCAGACGTCAGCTTCTCCCGATAATTCCCCTCATGAATATAATCATCGCTGGTTACTGATTCATTTAAATAGGCATAATAAACATCCCCAATCAAACGGGTCAATGTCGCTTTATTATGATAGAGCACAAAGAACCATTCTTCAAAACCGGAAGCTTCCTGGTCAATAACACGCCGCATTTCACTTGGCGAAATTTCGCCCTTGATACCCTGCTTGGCAAGCTCGCGATTCACTTCAATACAAATACCCGGCAGATCCGGTTTGGGATCTACAAATTGGCCGCTGATGCGGCGGCGAATCAACTCCAACAGACGGTCACCGGGCGAATAATTAAAAAAGCGGCGACGCACGGTCGAAACCATCTCCACCTCAATCTGGAGGGCATTGTACGTTGCCAGATAGGTCTCCAGATTCATTCCCGGATGATTCAACGCTATTACGCGCTCAAAATTTTCCTCTGCCATATTGATGGAAGGATGGCTGCAAAATTCAGAAATATCCTGCTTCGCAAGCATTCCATCCTCACGCATCACCAAATCTGCGGGTCCAACCCACGCTTGCCACTCAGCATCAAAGATAGCTCCCCTAAATTCAAGTGCTGCCTCGTTCCAGCCGCCCTGCCAGGCATGGATCCACTCCATACTGCTCTTGCGCGCTTTCCAGCGCGTGACAAGCTCTGTGAGCGATTCAGTAGAATGATAAGGCAGAAAAGAACCGAGGTCACCGCGAATCGGCTGCACCAAACGGTTGGCTGGAATATTAATCCAATACTGGTAGAGCCAGAGTTTGACCCGGTTGTAGAGGGTCGACCGTTTGCCCATCACATCTTTTTCACGCGTATCCTCCAACTCAACCATCATCAACAAAGCCGTAAGTGAAATATTATGTTCCCGGCAAAATGCCTTGAGGTTTAATTTATTAAATGTAAGATATTTTTTTGCCATGACCGGATGTCGGCTTTCTACACTGATTTTATCTATCACCGCCTGATTGGCCAACGGTCCCAAAGCTTCCATTTCCACCCGCACATCACTTATCCCCTGCCCGGCCAACGGAATCCGTGCCTGGCGGCAAAGCTGATAAAGATCAAGCCGGGTCTCGCCGGCAAAAAAATAAAACGGATTTTCCAAACGTATTTCCTGTCCATCCACAAATACTTTGGCACGCAAATAGGCCTGGCCAACCGGCAAATCCACACGTAAAAAAGGCGTTTTAATGATATCAACCTTGTGTTCGACGGTCTGAACACGTTTTCCCTGGAGCGTCTCCATGGCCAGTTTTTCCGCGAGTGTTACTTGAAGTGCATTGGTGCGGGTTGTCCGGTTTCCATTAACTATCTTCACTTCTTCCACAATCACTGACGCATTTTGATCCGGCAAGGTTCGCGTGTAATCGGTCTCCGTCACACCGATTTCCAAAGTAAAATAATGACCCCACTGTTGCATGTTGGCAGGCAGATAATGGGCCAGATCAAACACAAATTCACCATCAACGTGCGTGTCCAGTTGTAAACGGATCTGTTGGCCTGTCTCCGCATGGGTTAAAACCGCATACCATTGCCCAGTGACATCCCGTACTTTAATGCTAACCTCGGCATGTTGGTTGAGATCAACCTGGAAACTTTGCTTGGTAACCATACCGCCGTAATTCTGATCTCCGGTTCGCTCAATTTTCAAACCATCATCCAGCGGCAGCATGGTGATACGCTCGCCTGCCGGGGTCCAAATCCCGCTAATCGCATCCGTTTTCGTCAGCATCTCTTGCGAAAAAAGCTGAATGGTTTCACCATGAACGCGGTTGTAACCATTCATCTCAGAAGGCGTCTGTATAGGCGCACTGGGACGACTGACTTCCTTGATATCCGTAAAATCCGTACCCACATAAGATATCCCGATGGTGTTCATACCACTCCTCAGGCTCCCGGCCCCATCAAACACCCCGATTTTTTCATCCCCCATATCATTGAGTGCCCAAATTAAACCGCCGGCAATGTCGGTTTTATAAATTTCCCTAAACACACGATGGATAAAGTCTCCGGCCGCACCGCTCTCCGTCGTGGCGTAATCAACACCAAATTGTTCAAATAGGATTGGACGGATATTTCCGGTTTTATGCATAAATTCCTTGGCTTTCATAATCAAGGCTTGAGGAGAATCCAGCCGGCCGCCGGTATGCAAAGCAAAAACATCCACATAAGTCATATCAAGATAGTTAAATGTTTCCGGTTTCGACGATCCGGCAATCACCAGGTGGTTGGGGTCGGTGGCTTTAAGATGCCGGGCAATGGTATTATGCCAGACAGCTGCTTCTTTCATCGTAGGATATTCACCCGGCACACCGTGCAAATAAACATCCAAATCCATTTCATTGGTGACACCCCACCCGAATATCCGTGAATCATCTTTAAATTCTCCCACAATTTGTGTCACATGACGCTTCGCCTTCTCAACATCACCATACTCGCGTTCATTGGGAAACAGCGTAAACTGGACCTTCATCCCATAACGGTCCGCAATCTCAACAAACTGACGCATACGTTGAAGCATGGCAGGATCCACTTTATCTTTGCCAAATTCCTCGTAATGCACAAAGGTGCGAATCAGATTAATCCCCACCTGGCTGGACCGGCTCAATTCTTTCTCAATCAACGCGGGGTTCCATTCCGTCCACATTTTTTCATAAGCATGCTTGGACGGATAATAATTAGCTCCCTTAATTTTTACGACCGTGCCATTAATGGAAATCTGGTCCGGTTCGGCGCGATTGACTGCTGCAAAACCTTCCGGCACAGACTCAGATGTTCCAAAGAGGCGTTCCGAGATCGAGTTGAGTCGTTCTCCCGGCAACCCGGTGGTTTTACTGATATCTGCAGAAACATCCGGTTTTTGATCACGATAGGGACTGATTTTATTCAACAATCCGCGGGAAATATCCACCAACGGCTGCATGGTTATCCCGATGATAATCTGGACAAAACGGGTTTGTCCCAGAGGCGCCAAAAACATAAACGCGATTGCAATCATGCTGACACCGGCACGGGTAATCCCCCAAAAGGCGCTGCGTACAAAATCAGTCAGAATCCAATACTGCATACCGTGTCTGCGCAGCCGCTCATGTTGAACGCCTGTGCTCCGGAGTCGACCGGTACGCCAGGCATACGTTAACATCCCAAGTGCGAGCACCACCAAACCGATACTCACCGGCAAGGCCGTATTGAAGCTGGTGATTTCCGCCATCCCGATGCCAATAATACCGGTAAGCAGAATTCCAACAATTGTTACAAAATCCACCAAGCGCTTCCCCTTACGCGCCCGACCGATCTCAGCGGGTGCCAATTGGGAAAAATCCTCATTTCCAATTTGGCTAAATTGCTGCCACAGGGTTTCATCCACACCAAGCTTATTTTGTTCGCCTGCTTCACCAACAGAATATTTATTCGCAATCTTTTGTGCATCACGTAAATATTCCTGTTTATGATCTGAACCCAGTTCATCAACATTTGTTTTTCTCAGGTTCTTACTCGCTTGAACAAAACGCCGCATGATAGTTGTATATACATTAAACGCACGCCGCACTTCCCGCCAGGCAGCCGCATTTTGGTTATAAGCACGGCTAACCGCTTTTTCCAGTTTAGGATCAACTTTTCCGTCAGTACCTGCCCGGCGCCAGGCTTTGTCCAAAACTTCTTCCACACGATTTTGACGCAGCTCCATCTCTTCCGCACGCTGGCGTGCAATCATCATTGTATGCAGGGCAACAGCCAATTCTTTATCTGCTTTGCCCACAATACCAAGCGCTTGGTCCAGACTCATCATTTCCCGCGAAATCAATTCTTCCAGCGGTGCCTGTCGTCCCCGGATAATTCTTCCAATAAAAGGTATTTTGGTCGCCGCCAACCATGGAATATTGATGATCGTGCTGAAATTCAAAATAAAATCAACAACACCCCCGCCTTTTATTTCAGCCAAAATAGCCCGGGCCTCGCCCATCCCTTTTTCACCATGTACGCGCTCATGCCGCAAAATGGAATCAAGCTGGCGCCGGGTAAACCAATCATTGGAATCAAGCAACCGTTCGGAAACCCGGTATTCTCCTGTCGCCACATCATAAGCTGCCAAAGGTTGGTTCTGCTGCAAGGCTCGAAAAGCACTCGCCCATCCCCGTTCCTGACGAATCGGCACCACTCGAAGTCCGGTTCGTTGTTCAATCGCAGCAACTTTTTCGTCCAGCGTCAGTGCCTTCCACTTCAGGTTGGCAAACAATCTCAAAAAACCAGAACGAACCACAAAATATTTACTCACTTCCACCATATAAAAAATCGTTGCCATTGCCGCCGGTAAAAATAAATACCAGTCTCCCCCTACAAAAAATTGATAGGCAACTGTCGCCACAGCAATCAAAACCGGAACAAACATCCGGGGTGTTTCCTTAGGCTGCTGGGTAATCACAGATAAATGATCGAACGTCACATTGGGACGACTGGCTTGTTTTGTCTTCGCTGTACCGATTTCAAGTGTAATCGTATGTTCACCGGTTTGCATATCACCGGGCAGATGAGCACGAATATCATAATAAAACCGCCCGGTTTGATCCGTGTCCATTTGAATACGCGCATACCAATCCGGTTTCTCCGGTGAGCGTAAAATCAAATACCAACGTCCTTTAACAAATGTCACATTAAGATCAATCCACTGCTGCTGATCCATATTCAATTTAATTTGGTTCTGTCCGGGCGTTAACCCCTGTAAAATAACGCCGCCGAATGTAGCTTCCTGATCAACCTGAATTCTGGCTTGATCCTTCCCCACGCGCTCAATACTGCCCTTATTGGCCGAAAACACAGAGATATCATTTCTTCCTTCTCCAATTACCGTTTGCACCGAACGCCGAGTGCCTGTCTGACGCGTGATATCAACATCACCCGAAATAAGTGCGAGCTCATCAAACGTCATGGCGGCATTTTTACTCGCATCTGTCCGGGAAACACCAATTTCAAATACAAATGTGTGCTTCCCGGTTCTCAATTCCTGTAATGCTTCCGGGATGTAATCGGATAAGCGATAGTAAAAAGTCCCCTTCCGGGTCGTATCAATCTGAACCCGTTGATACCATCCCGGTTTTTCCGGCGAACGCAAAATTAAATACCAGCGGCCTTCAACGTCATTCACATTGATTTTCAGCCACTGAGAAATATCCATATCCAGTTCAATAGGTTTACTCAGCTCAATGGCGCCGTAATTCGGTGTCCCGGGACGCTTAATTGTAAACTGGTTATTTTCACCAATCTCTAAAACCGCTTGCTTTTCAGTAAACAACAATGAGTCACTTTTTTGCGGACTCACCAGAACATTGATATATGAACTACTATGACGTTGCTCGCCCAACCCCTTTAACACCGGACGTGCCACTTGAATTAATCTGCGCCAATCAGTTCCCTGGTAAAAATCGCGTATAATGGCGGAAGCCCCGCGCGGCCTGCCCTCCTTGTCAATAATGCCATAGGTCTGATCATCAATGTCATTGAGCGCCCAGACCATAAAACCGGAAATATCGGATTTTTTTACCGCGCTCATCGCCTGACGGAAAAATTTACCTGACTGCAACCCGGGAACTGCTTCCTTTTTAAAATCGACACCCAATTCTTCAAATAAAATCGGAGCCGTGATACCCTTGTCCCGCATCGTGCGCTGCGCTGTGGCAATCATGCCGTCAACTGCATCACCATAAGCGCCGACATGCAGCGAATAAACATCTATATGAGTCGGATCAAGCAACCCGATCCAGCCGGGACGCGATGTCGCGGCAATCACAATATGATTGGGATCAATTGACTTTATAAATCGCGCCATCTCGTTGTGCCAGGCAATCCCAAGTTTTTCCAAACCCTGATCCTGCGGATTGTTTTCAATATGCAGATCCAGTTCATTGGTAACGCCCCACCCGAGAACACGCGAATCATTTTTAAAGCGCTCCAACACCGCCCGGACATGGGCCTGCATATTCGGCCAATTATCCTTATGATAGTTGCGGTGCATTGGAAAAAATGTAAACTGGACTTTCAGCCCATAACGATCGGCAATTTCCAAAAACTGATCCATCCGCCTCAGCATTGCCGGATCAACCTGATCTTTGCCGAATTCTTCATAATGGATAAAGGTTCGAATAGAGTTGATTCCCAACCCGGGACAGCGCGACAATTCCTGTTCAATCAATTCCGGGTTCCACTGCGACCACATCTTCCCCCAGCCATGTTGGGAAGGATAATAGTTGGCACCCTTGATTTTCACCACCACACCCTCTGCCGAAAGTTGCGTAGGATGATCGGGATCAATTTGCACAAACGACTTAGTGGTTGCGCTGATATTAACATCCAACCGATGGCCCCAGTTGGGGTTAATGCTGTAAAGCGTCTCGCGCAAAATATCCACAACAGAATTGGGCATATTACGAATAACCGTCCCGAGCAAACCATTCATGGTCTGCGGGAAAAGACTGAAAGACATTGCCACCAGCGTGATACTACCCACCAAACTAAAAAAGACCCTGCGGGCCATACCGGTCAGACGCCCGGTCTGCGCAACTTTCTCAGCTTTAAGCACCGCAATATTACCCAGCCGTTTTAACAATTCTGGTCTCACGCCGGTTTGTGTTTCAACGCTTGCTTCCCCTGCGGAAAGTGCCTCTGCAAATACAATGGCGCGTGCCATCACCTCCCGCTTTTGGCCGGGCATAAAGCGTTCAGCATGTGTTGCCTGTACCGACTCCGCCGCACTGACAAAACGATCCAACCGGGTTGTATACTGGGTAAATGCCTGATAAATCGCCAGCCGGTCTTTCTCGTTCATCTCCGTTTTGGCGGTATACTCATCAAGTAATGCTTGAGAAACCGGCCGCTGCTGTTTTTGTGCCTGGGTCCGTTCCTGTTCCAGCGCCAACAATGCCTCGGTTTTCAATTGTGCTGATTGAACGAACATCGCTTCTGCTGCATTGACGCCTTCCAATGCGCGGGAAATAACGGTCTCACTTTCACCAATTTGTACAATTGCTGTCTGGAGCTGTGTCCCATCTTGATCAACGAGGGTGGTGCCGGTCTTCATTCTCGTACCAATTCGATTCATTACACCAAGCGCCATGGACCAGGGAATATTTAAAAGCGTGCTAAAATTAAGCATAAGATCCGTCAGTCCACCGCCCCAAACTTCCGCCAAAATGGCACGTGTCTCGCTGGCACCGCGTTTGGCATGAGCTTGTTCATGACGCAAAAACGAACTCAATTGGCGTTGCATAAACCACTGATCGGAATCAAGCAAGCGTTCCGAAACCGCATAGGTATCATCATTGGGATTATACGCTGTCAGCGGTTTCCCGCTCCGCCAGGCACGCCAGGCATTGAAAATACCCGGCGCCTGTTCCATGACCCGCACCCGAATTCCGGTACGATTTTCAATCGCATCTATTTTTTGTGATTGGGTCATTTTCTTCCAGGCGTCACTGGCGCCGCTTTTAGCAATCCCGGAATTTAAATAAAGGTATTTCCCCACCTCAACTGCCAAAAATACCGCCGTCAGTAATGCCGGCAATAGATACAGCCAGTTATTACCTGCCAAATACTGCAACCCCAGACCTGCCAATGCCGCCAGAAAAGGCACGGAAAGTCGCGGAACAGCTTTTTCCATGACAGGTGTTGTTGCCAAATTCACGCCATAACTCTCCGTCCGCAAAACCAACTCCGCCCGCAATTCAGCGTATTTCAAAAATGCATCCGTCGCCTTGCTTTTCGCCTCAATATAGGCTGCGACATAAGGCAGCAATTTCTGCGCTTCTTCCGGTGTCCCGGCATTAAAACTTTTACGCGCCGCTTCCAACGACTGCTCAGCCTGATTTAACTGAAGACGCGCCTGATTATATATCCGGGCCTGATCATTAATTTTCCCTTCCAACTCCGAGAGTTCACCTTGCACTTGATTTCTCACCGCCTGTGCCGAAGCCAGATCAATCTGATTTCGGAGATCCGCAATACTCCCATCCATAATGTGGTCGCCGGAAAACCGAAGAATCAAATTCACTGCCAGGCGGCGGCTGAACATATGTTCATCCGTGGTCTGAATATCGATCTGATTCATCCGTGCCTGGATGCTCACATCTGGGATAATCCCGGTTACAAAAGCAGGCAGAATCGAACCCGTGCCTTGCGCATCCGTCATAATATCGCGAAGCCGCGGATCATTTTCCGTCGCCAGGTGAAGTGCCTGCTCAATCTCCTGATCAAACCCGGTACTTGACAACAGCGCACCCGCATCACCCGTGGGTGTATACGAAAAATGAATATGCGTGCCAAAAATATTAGAAAGTTCTGCTTTGGCCCATGCCAGGGCCTCCTGCCGCTCCAACAATTGTTTCCGTGCCGAGCTGTGTTTAAAGCTAATCGCTGCATCTGATGGATTTTGATCCCGCAAACGCGTCCAACTTGTCAGCTCATTTTCCGCCAGCTTGACCATCTCACTTTGAAGTGCCAAGTTGTAATAAGCACGAAGACCCGCCACCCATTTTTCATGCACCACCCGGTCCCGGTCCATGCGGCTCTCAAATGCCTGGTGACGCGCATTTTGGATCTGAGAAAGATAGGCCGGCGACCAGTCAATTTGTCCTGTCATGGCTTGATACTCGTTTTTAACCGTCATCGGCCTGCCATCCGGATTGGTAAATGTCTGACCGGCTGCTCCCAACGGCGCCAACAAGGACAGTGTAAACAGCGACGGATCATTAATTCGCGCCTGCGCCACCTTAAAACTATTTTCAGCGAAAATAACCGCATCGGACCCCTCAACCAGCGGGGTTAATAATTCAATCATTTTCGCCGGGTCGGTAACATCAATCGCTACGGTTTGTACTTCGGTTGTCACCATCTCCGGTCTGCCGCCAAACTGACTCAAATACAACGCTGCCCGGGATTGGTTCCCCTGAAAATACGTAAGTTCCAGTTTCCGGTAATTAACCTGGATTCGTTTAAAATCAAGCTCACTAAAACCAATTTTGCCTGCATCAAAATCACGCTGGGCCTGACGATACTGCTCCTGGGCCAACACCACCATGCGTTGGGCAATACGCAATTTTTCAGTACTGTACCGGTAAATTTCGGCAAATGCCCGCCGCTTATTGGCCAGTTCATTTTCTACCTGGTGAATCTGGTTCTCAACCTTGGCCAGTTCCAATTCCGCCCATGTCTGCTGTGATTTTTTCGAACCACCGCCAAAGGGAATCGAAATCCCGCCATAGATCGAGGCATCATTGACATAAGCATCATAGCCAATACCCACTTTCCACTGTGCGCCGGTCTTGTTTTTCTCTGCTGCGACCTGAGCTGTCAGCTGACGTTGATGCGCCCGGAGCAACTCAAGAAATGCTTCGGGATTATGCCCCTGATTGCGCAGGGCCGCACCAATGCCGCCCGGCATCTGCTCTAAAAGTGTTTGCGGGTTGTCCACTGTCAAATTTGTACCGGCAGGCAGTTGTGCCAGGCGGCAGTACTCAGCTTTTGCCAGATCCACTTCCAGCTTAATCTGTGCCAGCAGGGACTCCCCATACGCAATCTGGTCCTGCTCGGCCCGCGCAAAGAAAGGTTTGTTGTTCTGCTCTGCATCCTGGCGACGCTGCTCAAATCCGATTTTAGACTGTTTCACAATCTCAGACTGCGCTTCAAACCGGGCCGCCAATTCAAGCACACGAAGATAGGCCTCCGCCGTTGCCACCATGGTTTGGTCCTGCACCACCTTGACCCCGGCCTGCCGCTCCAATACTTTCAGCCGGGCCGCCCGTTCAGATGCCTCTGTTCCGCTAAAACTCAGTGCACCGGAAAGTTCAAGATTTGCGCCATAGCGGTAGCCCTCATCACCCGTAATCCGGGTACCCAGAGTTTCAAACTCTGTAAAACCCCGATAACCGCCGTAAATCGAGAAATTAAGTTGAGGATTTTTTTCACGTCTGGCTGCGTCAATTTCAGCATCCGCCGCATCGACACCCAGCAAAGCACGCCTGACATCCGGTGAGGTCTCCGTAATCAGTTGCAGCCCCTCATTAATCGCAGGCAACCCAAAGGTCGCACCCTCGGTTGTCACTGTCTGCGCACCGGACAAAATCATGGACGCAGTCAGATAATTATATTGCATCCCGGCTTTGGTGACATACAGTGCCGACCACTGGCTGCGTAATTCAGCCACCAGTATGACATCGCCGCGTCCGGCCTGGAAATTCAGCTCTGCCAATCCCAGCTTTTCTCCAATCTGCCGGAGCTGACCTTCCAAATATTGCAATTGGCCCAGCGCATGCTGCAAGGTAATTTGCGCTTTCCAGACAGCGTACTCCTTCTGTGCCCGAGCATCGCGTACATCCAGCGCGGCAATACGGCTATTCACTGCGGCAATATTTTCCTGCGACGCCGTCCTGCCGAAATCGGTATGCAGCAGCCGTGCGCGTAACTCCAGATAATAACCGATATCATCACCGCGCGAATTGTCAAAAACAATCCCGCCGGCATCCAGTGTAGGAATCCACGAAGCATTGGCCCGGAGCAGCTTTTGCTCATGCTCCGAGACCGACAAATTGGCTTGTGCAACATCCACGGTTCCTTCCAAACTGGAAAAACCAAAATAATTTTGACCAATGGCGTCCAATTCTTCTTTCGTCACCAGTGTCTTCCCAACCTGAATGCGCATCTCAGCCGGATTGCCGGTCAAAAGATTAAGCGTCCGCATTTTTTGATTCACATCGGTTTCCGACTCAATCAATTCGGTCCGCATTTTTTCAAGCCGGGTGATTAACAACTGATGATACAGTTTTAAATCAGCTTGGGATTCCGCGGGTGCCGCTTCAATTGCCGATTCATTTTCCGCAATCAACCCAAGTTGGGATTCCACTGCCTGTCGGCGCTGTTCCATCACATAATTCGCACTGCGCAACGCAATATAACCATTCACAACCTTGGTGATCAACCCTGTAACATCCCGGTCCAACTCTGCCTGGCTCATGGTGGTATTGGCATGCAAACGGTCCTGATAAGCAGATCGGATAGGATCATAAACCCTGGCGTGAACACGCAACAGTTCATCAACAAAAAAATCCGCCTCGCCGACCATGCCGTCCGAAACACGCCCGACCTCATTCATATAGCTTTCATAAATCGGCACCGTCAGGGTTACGGCTGGAATATAGGCCGAAAGTTTGGCCTGTAGCACCATTTGTTCATTCACCGTGATCCGGGTGCGATCAATATTCAATTGCGATGATTTCCGTAGTGCTTGATCAATAAACCGGTTCAATTCCTTGCTTGCAATACGATTGGGAGCCGTCAGGGTGGTTGTGGGACTCTGCGCGGTCTGTCTGCCTGCCGAAAGAATCACCCCGTCCGGTGAACTTCGGCGTGGCGTAAAGGCTGTGGTGTTCATGGCTGATGTTGTCCGCGTAATACTGTGCACGGATGTACAACCGGTCATCAGCAAAGCAACCAATCCTGAAAAAATCGCCAAGCCGCGCCCGGTCCATTGCCTAAGCACACCCAGATTTCTTTGAAAGCGCCGCGAACTCGGCGCGAGTGTAATGCTGCGATTAACAATCCCCCGCGAAAGCACTATTTTAAGCGCTGCCTGCATTCCACCCGGATACATCGCCAAAATGGATTCAATGCGATTAAAAACGCTTCCGTCTGCCAGCAGGTCTTTATTGGCCAAATCATACTGGTCAATCAAAATTGCCGCCGTGCTTTGCAATGTCCGGCTGGAAACCAACAGCCACCGGAAGATATCGCTCCCCAATTGAAAAGACCCCTGCGGCGTTGCCAAATTAACTCCCTGATTCGCATAAGCATCCAATGCAAAAATCAGGGTCTGCTCATTGATCAAACCTTCTGATTTCAGTTTATCAATTTGCTGCTGATCGCGGGTTGCCAGAACAACAATGTTCTGATTCGGATTCAAATATTCCAACGGCAATCCCTTCAAACCCTCGCGCAGTCGTTGATCAAAAACCGCAGTAATACCGGAAATTGCCTTTTCTGCATTGGAATCTACATATATATTTAATTGCTTACCGCCCACTTTCCACGTCTGTATTTTACCTGCCTGAAGCGCTTCCCCGGTTGCATCCAATCCAATCGTTATGCTCTCCAGACCGGACGGCAATTCTGTTTCCAACGACAAGGTCTCAGGTGCGAGATTGGTACGCAGCATCCGGTTGGTACGCTTGGTAAATCTCCCGCCAAAATTCACAATTTGATCTCTCAGTAAAGAGGGTTGTGAAATCCAGGATCCAACCCGGTCAATCAAGGTCCGGGCCATAGCCCAAGGCACATTAAGCAATGTGCTGAAATTAAGCATAAAATCAACCAGCCCATTGCCCCATATCTCGGTTAAAATCGCCCGTGACTCACCCACACCCCGAACAGCATGCGCCTGTTCGTGCCGCAGAAAGGTATCCAACTGACGGCTGCTAAACCAGCCGTTTGAATCGAGCAGACGTTCCGAGATACGATACGTATCCGTATCCGCATCATACGCAGTAAGCGGGCTGCCGCTGCGCCAGGCACGCCAGGCATTGCCTAATCCTTTTGCTTGTTCCTCCACGCGAATTGTCAAACCGGTCCGCTGTGTCACCGCATTGGCCCGTTCTTCCAAAGAAAGCGCTTGCCATGCCTGATCAGCGCCGCGCTGCATCCACCCGGCATTAAATGCAAGATACTTGGTTAATTCAGCGCCCAAAAAAACAGTAGCAATCATGGCCGGAAGCATCCACAGCCAACCTCCGGCAAAAACAAATTGCAATCCCAACCCTGCCAACGCAGCCGCAAAAGGCACGGACGTACGCGGAACTTCTTTTTTCACGACTGCCGCTGCCGGTTGCCGGATGCCATAACTTTCCGTCCGCAATGTCAGCTCAGCCTTTAATTCGGCATATTTTATGAATGCATCCACTGTCTTGGTTTTTGCCTCAATATAGGCATTGACGTAAGGAAACAACATCAATGCATCTTTGGCTGTTTTACCTTGATACTGCTCCCGTGCCTTTGCCAAAGCGGATTCTGCCTGGGTCAACTGCCGGCGGGCGGCATTATATACCTTTGCCTGATCATTAATTTTGCCTTCCAAATTTTTCAATTCCGTCAAAATCTGCTTGCGTACTGCCTGAGCTGATTGAACATTAATCTTTTTTTCCAGGGCGGATAGTTTCCCTGCCAAAACATTTTCCCCGGAAAACCGCAATATCAGATTCACTGCCAGCCGGCGGCTGAAAAGGTGTTCATCCTGACTGCCTGCTTTAACCTGGATGTCAATCTGATGCATCATTGTTTCAATACCCACCTCAGGTAAAATCCCCTGCACCACACTGGGCATTTTAGAACCTGTGGCATTGGCGGCCTGCACAATATTCTGCATACGCGGATCACGCTCAGCCACAGCAGCCATGGTTTTGTCCAGCTGCACGTCAAGTCCTTGCGCAGAAAGCAATTTGGTAATATTACCGGTGGGGGTATAAACAAATGTCACATCCGTACCAAAAATATTTGCCAATTCCGCCCTGGCCCAGCGCACGGCTTCCTGCCGTTCCAGCACCCGCTTCTGGGCACCGCTGTATTGAAACCCGACTGCCTTCGCATTTTTCGCATACAGGGGTTTGAGCCGCGCCACTTCATTCTCAGCCACTTTTAAAAATTCACTTTGTAAAGCCAGTGTGTAATACGCCTTGATCCCCTGAATCCATTTCTGATGAACCGCACGATCCCGGGCAAGCCGGCCCTGGAAAGCCTTGTGCTGGGCCGACTGGATCTGCCGCAAATAAGCCGGTGTCCAGTTAATCTGACCTACCAAACTGGCATACATATTTTTCACTGTGGTCTGTTCCCCGGCGGCATTGGTAAAAGACTGACTGGCCGTGCCTCCCGGAATCAAAAGCGAAACCGTAAACAAGGTCGGATCATTGGAAAGCGCCTGTGCAACCTTAAAATTATTTTCTGCGGTTAAAACATCATTGGACCCCTGTACCAAAGACGAGAGCAATTTCACCACTTTGGCGGGATCGGAAATATCAATTTTCACAAGCTTGCGCTCTACTGCAACCGTGGAAGGACTCCCCCCGAACTGAGCTAAATACAATGCCGCCCGGGATTGGTTCCCCATAAAATAGGTCAGCTCCAACCGGCGGTAAAGCGTCTGTAAGTAAATAAAATCCAGCTCATTAAACGTCAGAGTTCCGGCTTTATACTCTGCTTGTGCCTTGGCATATTCTTTTTCCGCAACCGCCACCATCCGCTGAGCTACCTTGAGTTTTTCCGAACTAATGCGATAGATCCCAACAAAAGCGTCACGCTTCTGCCGGAGTTCACTGCGCACCTGCTGAATTTGACGCTCTACACGCACAAGTTCCACACGCGCGCGCGTCATCTGAGATTTTTTACCGCCGGACCCCAGCGCAATACTAACGCCCAAGTAAACAGTATGATCATTAATCGGCGCAGTATAGCCGTATCCCAGTTTCCAACGCGCAGACGTTTCCCGGCCGGATGCTTTGATTTCCGCGCGCAACTGATCGCGATGGGCTTCCAGCAATTTAATAAATGATTCCGGATCATAATTATTTTGCAGCAAGGCAGTGCCCACGGTTGTCGGCATTGAGGTCAACAATTTTTCAGGATTATGAATCGCAACCTTGGTGCCGGCCGGCAAATTGGAAAGCCGCAAATAATCGGCACGGGCCATATTCATTTCATGCTCAATTTGTTTAAGCTGCGTTTCGCCGAAAGCAATCTGGTCCTTTTCCGCCTGGGCAAAAAATGGCCGGCGAAGCCGCTTGGCTTCCGCTTCACGCTTGACATACCCTTCGCGTGCGCGGGTCACAATCGTTTGCTGGGCCTTATAGCGATAGGCCAGTTCCACCAGTTTGATATATGCTTCCGTCGCACTGATCATCACCTGATTTTTCGCTACGGTCTCTCCTACCTGCCGGGTTTTCTCTTTCAGGCGGGCGGCGCGCTGTTCAGGCCCGGTACCGAAAGTGCGCATGCTCAACGGTCCGCCGAGTTCCACATTCACACCGGTCCGGTATCCTTGATCACCTGTCACCCGTGTCCCAATGCCTTCTTGTTCAGTAAAGCCGCGATATCCAACGAACGTACTCACACCCAATTCAGGCCGCCCTAATTTTTTTGCCAATTCCAATTCCGCCCGGGCCGCTTGGGTGCCTAAAATGGAGCGGCGCACATTCATTGATTTTTTTGTAACCAGTTGCAGATTTTGACTCACCGTGGGCAACGTAATCGTTGCCGTGGACATGCCCGGTTTTTCCGTACCTTTTAAAATCATTGAGGCGGTTAGATATTCAAACTGCATACTGGAACGTTGGATATAGAGATCCGCCCATTGGCTGCGTAATTCCGCCACCAGAATGACATCGCCCCGGTTGGCCTTGTAATTCAGCTCCGCCAATGCCAGTTTCTCACCGATCTGGCGCAACTGATTTTCCAGAAATTGCATCCGTCCGACAGAATGTTGCATGGTCATCTGAGCTTTCCAAATCGCAAAATCCTGCTGCCACTTGGACTGCTTGACATCCAAACCGGCAATCTGCGCATTGACCTGCGCAACCCGCTGCCGGGCTGCAGTTAAACCAAAATCAGTGTGCAACAAGCGTGCGCGCAATTCCACATAGTACGCCATATCCTTAAATCCCTTGGAATTGCTAAAAACAATCCCACTCAAATCCAGCGTGGGGATCCAGGAACGATTGGCTTTGAGCAATTCCACTTCATAATTTGACATCCGCTCTTTGGCCTGTAAAACATCAATCTCTCCCCGGGCCGGTGTCAGACCAAAATACTTGGACGTGATCGTGTCCAGTTCAGACTTGGTCACCAGCTTGTTGCCAACGCTCAGCTTGGTTCCCACCGGGTTGCCTACCAAAATATTAAGATCACGCATTTTTTGACTGACATTGGCATTGGCCTCCGCCAATTGGGTCCGGATCTTGTCCGCCCGGGTCAGCAATTGAAGATGATAAACACGCAATCGGGCTTGCTGTTCAACCGGCGCTTGCTGCGTTTTTATTTCATTTTGTTTTATCAGTGTCAGTAATTCCTGAAGCGCGGCTTTACGCTGGGAAACAACATAGTTGGCATTACGCAGTTCAATATACCCTTTCACAACTTTTGGCACCAGCACGCTGATATCACGGTGATATTCAGAACGATGCACCGCGGCATTGGACTCCAGCCTCTGGAAATAAGCCGAACGAACAGGATCATAAATTCTCGAATGGACACGGATCATTTCATCCACAAAAAAATCAGCGCCATCCACACGCCCCTCGCTTACCCGGCCCAATTCACCCATATAAGAACGATACAGCGGCACCTTCACCGTGAGACTCGGGATATAGGCAGCCAGCTTGGCCTGAAAAACCGATTCGCGCGCCAAATCAATTTTGGTACGGTCAATATCCAATGAAGATGATGTGCGCATGGCACTGGAAATCAAACCGGGCAAATCCCCTTTTGCAGTCTGACGCACCTGACGGGTTGATGTATACGCACGTTGTCCGGTAGTAAAATGCGCCGGTTCAAATGCCCGCGTGTACGCCCTGTTCGAGGCACAACCGGTAACCAGCAACGTGGCCAATCCGGCAATCACACTAAAAACTCTTTTCCCCATGCCCCAAACACGATTCAGACTGAGTGCCTGCCCAACGTCTCCCGGGGTCGCGGTACTTTGTTCCGTGATTATTTGGCCGATACGGGCCTGGAGCGCCTGCTGG
This sequence comes from bacterium, assembly GCA_021108215.1. Lineage (NCBI taxonomy): Bacteria > bacterium. The sequence goes on from JAIORK010000004.1 coordinate 21,788, forward strand.
ACAATCCCGGTGGCATAATCCGCAATCGCTGCATCCACATGCTCGAAAACCGAGCCATCTGCAATCGCCGCCTCATTGGCCAAATCATGTTCCAAAATAAGTTTCTGTGCTTCATTTTCAATGAGCGGACTTCTCATCATAAACAGAGTCACAAAATCCAGCATCAGCCGGTTTTGGCCATCGGTTGTATTCAAATCAATTCCCTGATCCTGGTATCCATCCAAAAATAAGACAAAACTATTTTCATCAAGAACACCTTGCTCCCGCAGTTGGCGAATATGCGCATCGTCACTTTGCGCCAGGACAACAATTTTCTGGGTCGTATTTCTATGCCCGCGGGGAAGATCAAGCATGATACTGCGGAGTGCATTGTCCACCATGGCGGTGATGCCGACCAAATTGTTTTCCGCCTGTTGGTCAACATAAACCGTGGCATCGAGTCCTTCATGCTGCCAGGTCCGGACCTGCCCGGTCACAAGCGCAGGCAGGTTGGTTTCAGCTGATTCTGCCGGTTGACGTGTACGTCCCGACGTATAGGCGACCCGGAAAATACCCTGGGCTGTCTTCATAAATGTCTTCGAAAACCGGACAGCACGCTTGCGCAATCCGCTGTTCAACCCTACCAACATAACCAGTCCAACCGCAATCAGACCGCCGCTGCCCAAAGCCAGGCTCCAGCCGGACAGCGTCAACAAGCCAACTGCGCCGAGACTCACCAAACCGACACTCACCAAAGTGGTCATCAATGTCATCACCAGGGCACGTTCCACACTGCGGAAAACAGTCCCCAGATATTTGGCTGGACGGGAAAGTGAAATATCCAATTGCGGCAACCGTCCGCGCAGACCACGGAAGGACGTCTGCAAGCGACCGTCGGATGTCATCTGATAACTTTCCGCCCGCTTTTGCGCATGACTGCTTGCATAAAGAATGGATACTGCGCGACGAATTTTACGGACGTGCTTCTTTGCAGTCGATTTTTCCGCAGTGACCACCAGCATAACCCGCGCATTACGATTCATAATTCTGGCTGTTTCCTGTAAATAAACAAAATCCGCCTCATCCAGCAATGCCGGATTATTAATCCGGAAAATCACTACCGGCTGGTCTTCACGGCCAAAGCTGGCTTTGTCAAGATTCAAGGGCCGGTCTTTTTTAAAATCACCATCCAATTGACGCAATTGCCCGGAAATGGCAGCTTGGTATAAAACCGTAGCATTTTCCGGAATGGATTCATTGCCTACATCCCCGGCAGTGGGCAGCGACGTCTCCGCGGCAACTGTCTCAAAACCTGAACTGCGTCCCAACAGGGCGTCCGCGTCCGCCAGGACCTCTTCCACGGTCCGTTCCGGTGCAGCCACTGCTTCAATACGCAAAGGTGAGACAGCAGCGGTTGTCAAAATCTGCGGAACCCGTTTCGAGAAAAAATCAATTGTGATCCGGCTGGCTTTCTCTTTGAAACGATTCAACGGATCACGCCCTACATAAGAAACAAACATAACATCCTGCATGGCCGTATCAATCGGACGTAAAAACTGGTTGCCCCAATCATTTTTCAACTGGGTAATCAGGTTTTTCTTTTGATCTTCCACCGTCATACCGGTCGTGCGCACAACCATCGCATAAAAATCAATTGTATAAGCTGTCAAAGCCTCGGCCAGCAATGCCGCCGCCTGCTTATCCCCTTTGCGCGCAGACATTTCATACGCGGAAACCATATCCAGAAAACCCTGCGTTTCAATGGGAAGTTGAATCCCCCGGTCGCGAAGACTGGTGATCATCAAATCCATCCCGGTAATCAGGACATCGCCAAACGGGATCGTCCCGGCTTCTTTTTGCAGCTGTTTAATCAAGCGTTTCCGCAATTCCAGTCCGCCGCGGTTCCGGTCTGCCACTGAATTTTCAACCAGTGCGGCCATGGTTTGAAATGTCGCCTCATCAATCGCCACCGGCTTCAATGCCGCCAACAACGCACTCGTATCCCATAATTGTGGATTTTGATAATGGGTAAATTGATTCACCGTATCTGCAATCTGTTGGCTGATAACTTCACGAATATTTTTTTCTTGTGTGAAATAACGAACCTGAGCTGTAATATCCTGCTTAATATTTTCCTGAACAAAGGCGGTCAAGGCCGTTTCCGACATCGCATCAATCCGGCGTTCAATCCCCCGCCGGTGAACATCCGCCCGGTTCACAGCAGCAAAATATTTATCAAAATAAGAGCGTGCTTCAGATTTTGTCCGTGAAATTTTCAAATGCGTCCTGTAAATATTACGCAAAATTACCTGGCCCCAGCGGGTTCCGATCATATTGCCGGTCACTTCATTGTTCAGCAGCTTCTGCACAAAATCAGGAATATATTTTTGAAAAATTTCATCATCCTCAAAACTATACACTTTCTGAGCATAACCCATCAATCCCTGCCGGCCCACACGCCCAAACAACTGATCATTGGCATCCGCACTCTCCGGCACTTCCGCCTCTATCGCCAGCATGTCGCGCCCCAGCACATTGAATCCCCGGGTACCGCGGGGATTGGTCAGGGTCACCACAAAAGGCAGGTTCGCAATCTGCTTAATCGCCGCCAACTGCTGCTTGCTGGTTTTAGAAGAAATCACACAGATCGTCAGCTGATTATTGTCCTGCTGATAGCGCTGCAGCAGTTCAGTCTTCGCCTGTTGCCGCGCCTGCGCGTCCGGCATGGCGTTGACTGCATCCATTTCTTTTTGCAACGCATTGGCACGCGAGCGGGCAATCGCCACAGTGGTACGCAACCGGGAAACCGGTGTATCCGCATCAATCACCTGTACCATAAATCCCTGGCGACGCAAGGCCTGAAGCATACGCGAGGCCAGTGACTGAAGTTTACCTGTTGTATAAGTCCCGATCAGCGTCCCACTGATCACGCTATGTTCTTTCACCATTTCCTGAACAGCGCTTAATTGTTCTGACGCTCTTAAATAATATTGATCGGCATAGCGGTTGCGTATCAACGAGGCCCCCTGATCTGAAGGCAGATGGAGACGCGAGAGCCCCAGACGTTCGACCAATTCCTGCTGTTCCTCGCTGTTGCCGGTTGTGGCTGACATCAGATTACGCCAACGGTAACGGAGCGCATACTGGGCCGGCATCAATTGGCTCTGATATTCACCGATATCCGTAAAACGGATGGCCTGGCGCTGCAGAGGATCGGCTTCCACCAAAAATTCCTTGGCTTGCAATGCCTGATGAATCCCGCCCGAAACTTCCTGACCGGGCATGTCCTGACCCGTCTCCTTATTAATCAAGGTAACCTCGCCACCAACCATGCGATACTCTGTCACGCCGGGTTGCAAATCCCGCCGTATCGCGGTCATATCCACATCGCGCCGAACAAAGAAAAACTGGGCATTCAACGCCGCATGCAGATAATGCTGCAAAAGAGGAAATTCGGTCAGACCGGTTTGGGTAGACAGCCCCAGATATTGCTGTTCCAATAGTTTGCGCGCTTCTTCCGTCAGGGTTACTTCTTCCTCACCTGCCTGGTAAGCGATCTCAAACATTTTGACATCATTCCTGCTCTGGAGTGCCGCCATCTGACTGACAATCGTGGCAAACAAAAGACGCATCAATGCAGGATTCTCATCAGATAAGGCATTAAAAACATCGGCATTGGGAATCGCCGCTTCTCCGGCAGCAGACAGTTTCACACCTTGCGTTGCCAGATCCACTTTCAAGAAACCGGGTTTCACCGCACGCACCAACCGGGCCAGCAATTCCTTCTGTTCCGGATCACGGACCGTTTCCTGCACTGCCTGATTAATGGAACGCGGGGTCACGCCTTCCACAAAATAAGTCACGTCCCCTTCGTCATCGATACGGAAATAGGGATCACGCGGATTAATCCCGGTCTGATAATCAAAATTAAATGCCGTCTCCGTCCCATAGGTAATATCCGCGGCATACGCCCGGCTTAAATCATGACTGATTTCCATTTCCTGCTTGGTTTCATTCCAGATCATCACCGCAGGCCGGGAGGTAGCACGATCAAAATAACCTGTGACAGCGACAGAGACACCGAGCGGTGCCAGCAGCCGGGCCGCTTCCACCCCCTGTTCAACCGCCAAATCGATATTCGGCGTTATCAGATGGGCTCCTTGATCCAACAACGCCATCGCGTAAAGCGCCATCGCCGCAGTCTCAGTCTTGCCCTGCCCGGTCGCCATTTTAATCGCATAAGCCATCGCATCAATCGCCGACACCTCCGGCGTGACCAGCATCCGGAAAAAATAACCGATCCTGGCCCAACCCCGCCGCTGTTGCATCTCTGTAAAAGCCAGTGCCGCCATAATCTGATTGGGATGCATGGTGAATGTTTTAAGGAGCTGACGGGTCACCTCATTTTTCTCCTGATCCGCTGAAGCCCGTTTTTGTTTCTCAATCGCAACCGCCGCGATGGCAATCGCCCGCATACGCTGTGTGCGCATACTTTTTTCCGACTGCTCCAGGGATTTATCCTGTAACGATTGACGAATGGTATTCGTCTCATTTTTCAATTCCGCCAATGATTTATCCCGCAATGCAACCCGCAATACATCCACATCATCCGCCTGCGAGCGAATGGTTGCAATCTTACGCGCATAAGCACGCGCCTGCCGGCGCGGTGCAATCCATTGACGGTATGAAAAATACCCAACCACAATAAGACCGGCCCCTATTGTGAAAAGCCAGGAAGCCAACCCCAGGGTGACAAAAACAGTCACAATCCCGAAAGCAAATTTACCGAATAATACCACCTCAAACAATATGCCTGCCAAAGCACCGACAATCGCCGCAGGGACTAAAAACGGCAGCGCCCGTCCTACAAACGTTTTTGATTTTCCCAGACGCGCCGTTTGCACCATCGCCGACCGTTGCTCGGCAAAAATAGCGCGCAACTGGTCACCCAGGCCGACCACAATACCTATCACCAAAAAGATAGACACACCGATGCCGCCCAGGCCGATCGCTTCCGGCAACAGCGCCATGGCGATCACTGCTGCCGCGCCTCCGGCCGGAAGAATCGCAAGAATTTTAGAGAGATAATCACGCGTCTGCGCACCGGGCGCTTTGCCGGGAATATATGATCCTGAGCCGGCTAAGTTGGCCGCGATTTCTTTGGGATTGAGCATCAGCCGGGTTCCTACCAGCGAAAAAAGCAAAATCATACCCACCACGATCCCGATATAAGCCAGAGACATGGGCGCGATAGCAAATCCGAGCAATGGCTGGGTTACCATGGATATAAACGAAATGAGCATCATGGAGCTGAAAATCGCGTTAACCCCCATATAGTCGGCTTTCAAAGGCAGAAACCGTTCGCTGATCTTCCGGTCTTTTTTCCCGCTATCGCGTGTCGAGCGGATGGGAAGTTTGAAATAATAGGTGTTCAATACAACCGAAAGCGCGGACAACGAAAGTACGGCAATCATCATGGTCAATGCCGGCATACTCAACACACCCACACCCAATGCCGCAGTCACCTGACCAATCAAGCCGGGAACAATCATGGCACCCAAAAGCAATGATGTCTGCTTGCCGCCCAAACCGCGTTCTGTAATCACCGAGTTGAACCAGGTGACGATCACGGAACCCAGCGTCAGCGTAATCACACCGGCAACCATCATTCCGGTCGAGGCAAACAATGCCGGAAACATGGCAACCACAAAAACCGCCTGGACCACGGCAATTCCCACCGAGATATACTTGGAATACTTCTCAATTTTTTTCCGTCCGATCTCACCGGACTTCTGGAGATCCTTGATCGCCGGAAAAATAAATTGCCCGACCATCATGAGCATGGATGCACCAAAATACGGTGCCAGGCCCAGACCAAAAACTGAAAACTTCTGCAAAGCACCCCCGGAAAAGAAATTAAAAATATCCATGGAGGTATTGCCTGAAAGCGCAGTGATGAAAGAAGGATCAATCCCCGGAATGGGAATCGTCTGGCCGATAAAATAAATCCCGATAATACCAATCGTGATCATCGCCCGTTTGACCAGACCCCAGGGAATACCGGCGGTGAGCCGGTCAAAATACAAACGGGTGTCTGTTGTAGCTGCTTTAACCCAGGAAGATGATTTCTCGGTTTTAGCCCCGACTGAATTATCCGATGCCACCTGGTTTAAAACCGACTGGATGCGTTTACCCGGAACATCCACCTGAGCAATACCGGCTTCGGTTTGGACTGCCGTCTTTTCAGTCGGTCCGCGCGGCAACGCTTGCGCCGCTGCCAAGGTCGTCTTGGCGCTGCCCAGTGTCCCGCGCATTGCCGCCACCATCAAACCGGGAATCGAGATAACCTGACTGATATACGCGGTGATCTCGCCGACTATTTTTCCGGCAGGTGCCCGGTTTGCCTGAGCACGGCGTGCCGCCTGCGCCTGATGCGCCAACTCATGATTTAAAATAAGCTGCTGGAAAAATTTAGGCACATGGGAAAGACGCGCCAGATCAGCCGTGATCTGTCCTGTGGCTTCATCAAATCCGGCAATAGTCTTTGCGCCGCGCCGGTCAACCACATTATAAATCTGCCAACCACTGATAAGCTTGGTACTCTGGATCCCCCGGCTTGCAGCCAATCTGTTTGAACGAAAAATCGAGACACCCATAACAACAAAAGGAATCCCCACCAGGGGCAGCAACACCGAGCCGAGCGCGCCAACTGCCAATGCAGCAGTACTCCAGTTCATCCCCAGGGCAATGACACCGGATAAATCCGCATATCCAAAATAAACCGCCAACAATGAAAGCAGCATACCGGCCATTGCCAACGCCGCAACCGTGCTCACGCCGGTTTGAGAAATCGGACGGACATTTTCTCCTGCAATGCTCTCCGTGGTTTGCCCGGTCAATTGTCCCAGCTGCCGACTGATCACAGGATAGCCAATCACCGCCATCCCGGCAAATCCAATCGCCGAACCGAGCATTACCGGCACATTGGCAAAGAGGATCAATCCCAGCGCCATGGCAATAACCCCGGCGCCTGCAACCACCCTGACATTCACGGCAACCTTGCCCTGTTCATCCAAAACCAACCGGCCAAGCCGGTCTTGTATCCTGCCGAGTGCATTGCCGCTTCCCTGCTGCAAGCTGCGGACCATATCCGGGAGCACCTGGGTTACATTTCCAAAGGCACTCATAAAGCTGCTTGTACTCTGCCCGGAAAGCAATGCCGCACCCCCGGTCGTCATCACCGCCATGGGTGAGATCAAATTGATGACTGCCCGGCGCAATCCCAGGAAAGAACCGCTTACCCTGCGCCCACCGGCCAGTAAGCGTCCCTGAACCTGCGCCAAGGTGGCATTGTCCAGCATCACAACTTCATACCCGGTTTTTTCAATCGCAATTTTTGCCAATTCAATCATCCCGGCAGGATTTTCCGAACCCTGTCTGCGCACAACCGCCGATGCGGCAATACCCTTAAACGGAAGAATATACGTATCTCCGGAATTCACGGCATTTTCCCAATCAACAGTAATCTCATTGGTGTAAGGATACACCGCCATATCAGTTTCAAGCTTTGCCTGCACATCAGTCAACAACGTGGTTCCGCTCGAGACCAAACCGGCAATCTCCGCCTCTTGCAGCAGCATGCGCATGCTGTCGAGAAAAACCCGCACATCACCGGATTGCGCCGCTTCCTGCTCAACAGATAAAATTGCATCACCTTCTCCCACCTGCGGAAAACTGGGTGCCAGAGCAAGTATATTTTGATTTTCAGCCAAAAGTTTTTCCAGCGGCGTTTTGCGATTGCGAATCAAAGCAAAATAAGGATTTACCAAATCTTCCTGGGTCATGCGCGGACGCACGGAAAGGTAAGAAATACCGCGGGATTTCATCTCCTGCAAAACACGCTCCGTATGAAAACCACCTGTGACCATCACTGCAATCCCGGTTTTATTCTGCCGCATGCCGGAAAGGGTATTTTCTACAAAAACCTCACTGCGCAGGTCTGCCATCTCATAAAAACGAACAACTCTGTCGAGATATTCATCCAGTCCGTAAACCTCAGATTCCATGAGTAAATCGCCCAGCGCGTCATACTGTTGAATAAAGGTGGTAAATTCTTTTACCGTATAGCTTCCGCGATTTTGCAGATAACTCTGGAGCTCATCTGATGTGGCTGAAATATTCAAAAGTTTTTCCATCACATCCAACTTCGTCAAATAGGTGTCCAGCTCCCGTTGGGCATGCGAGGTATATAGTTTTGCTCGCACAGCCAAATCCAGCGCATCAACTTCCGCATAAATCTTATCCGGATCCAACTCCTGCGGGATGACGTTGCGGCGCTTGGAGACATATTCCAAAAGATCTGCATAGGCATTTAGATCAATCCGAATCCGCTTGGCATACCCGCAAAGGTAGACACCGTATTTCATGATCGATATTTCACCCTCACGATAATCGCGTTTTTGATCATCCAATTCCTGGAGTTCGGGACTATAAATTTCAACCTTCAAAGCATCCAGCAAATCGCGCAAATCATAAATAAAACCCTGGCTCTCGTCATTGAGAAAGCTCATCACCAGCTTGCGGCTGCTGTGATAAAGCTCGTCTTTTTCAATACCCGTGAGCACGACAGGGTGCCTGCCCGTACCGGCATAATATTCAGCACCACTCATTTTGCCTTGGCGCATAAAAAATTGACCGGTTGCTTGTTTGGCTTTCAGATTGGGAAATTTAGACAGATGGGTCACATTGACAGGACGGGAGGCGCCTTCAATCGCAACCAGTTTGAGCCGGTAATCTTCAGCCAGATAATCGATGATATTGGCAATATTATTTTGCACCTCATAATTGCAATGCAAATCCTGAATATGCACTACCAAGCGGTCCTGCCCTTGATAGGCATCCAAAATCGCGCCGAAATCCTCAGGAATACCGACTTCCTGTTGTGCATGAATGACGACGTTCCTGGCCTGTGGATAAGCCTCTGCTTCAAACGCCCAGGTGAGGTAGGGAAATACAAAGGCCAATGTAATAAGCATTGCAATAACCTTTGTCATAACCTTCCTACCGGGCTGATGCCAATTTTTAAGAAGCAGAAGCTGTTCAGGATCAAAAAGTGCTGAAATGGCTTCTTGTATGCGGATCATATTTCCATCTCCCGTCTGTTCCCCAAAGGGGTAATTAAAAATTTTATTTATATTAAATTACTTTTTTAGATTTGCTTGAATTATAGCATAGCGAAAAACAAAAATCAAATTCCATAATCTGTGATAATCGTTTATTTTAAATAAATAAATTGTGTTTGTGTCATTTTGAAACATTTTTTTGCTATTTTCTGGATTATTATTTTGCCTATTTTATAAGGATTTTAATCACTGCCAAAAATCTTACAGAAAGTCTCGTCATCCCAAAATGAAAAACAAGTCTATTGATGGTTTTTTTTTATTTTTTTACAAAAAGGATAAACTTTTTTTCTAAAAAAACTATGAACGACCCTGGGCAAACCCCAGGGTATCCATGCCCCGCGTGTCCTTTGTTTATTCCTGCCGCAAGCAACAGAATTTTAAAATTAAAAACATGAAAAACATATATGAAGGTACGGTGAGTTAAATAATTTTTTTGTATATCGTGACCCCTCGAAGTGATTCCGGAAAAGCGGCTCAGACACCCGCCTGGTTGATGTCTTTCTCCATGGCACGCAAAAAACCGTCCTTGGCCAACCCCATGGAAACAATCTCATCAGCTCGCTGTTGCGAATCCGCATTGGAATAAATCCGCAGTTGCGGAGCATTGCCGGAAGGCCGAATATGCGCAACATCATGATTGGAAAAAACAATACGGATACCGTCAACCATATTCATCCGGATCACTTCGCCAAATCCCCGGTCAGATGTAAAATAGTTGCTTTCAACAATTTTCTTGATAATTCTTTCATCTTTTGATTTCTCCGTAAGTTCCCAAAAAGCATCCAGGTCCTGCTGCGAAACAGCCTCCGCATAACTTTCGCTGCGCTCAATATGCCCGTCATAATACAACAGGCTTTGCTTACTCTCATCATAATTAATCTGCATGATTGAATCATCCGATTTAAAACCGGATATCAAACGCCGGCTGGTCGCGACAGGAAAATCATCAATCAAACCGGCCTGAGTAAAACGCTGCGGCAACCCACCAAAAAGTTTGCTCATACTCCCTTCGTTGATGCCTGCAAGCAATGCGCATAAAGTAGGAAACACCGCATCGCGGGTGGGCAATGCTTTGAGCGTCTTACCTCCCACAAAAACATCGGTGGCCAACATGAACCCGCCGTTCACTTCCCAACCCACCACCGGTGTTTTCCCTTCATCCATGCCCTTTTGCATGGCTGCAATCACATAAGGAGATCCAATCCGGGTCTGTACCCGCTCAATATCGGTCTCTTCCAAAAAAACATCAATGGCGTCATTGGCACTGATGGGTACCGCAGCAAAACGAGCCCCGATATACCTCGCCACCACAGCTCCCAAAACATCCCCGCGATGAAAAACTCCGGTTTCATCAACAACAAAAGGCCGGTCACTGTCGCCATCCGTAGACACAATGGCAAATGGCTGGTATTTTTCCGCCAGTGCTTTAAAACCGGCCTTTGTCGCTTCCGTAATATTTTCCGTATCCTTCGGAACAAAGGTATCTGTTCGGCCTTCGCGAATCACTTCAGCGCCCAAGTACTCCAAGATATCGCAAAGCATGTCCCGGCCCACTGCGGAATGCTGGTCAACCACAATCCGCTTGCCCTGCAAAATATCGACCGGCCATCCTTCCGTATAACGATCACGGTATTTCTTCTCTGCGTCACGATTCACTTCCGGCAGCTTGCGTTCAATACCCTCTAAAAAATTTCCATCACGGTCGAATAAAGCACTTAGGTCCATCACGCGAACCTTGGCCACTTTATCCAAAATACCCGGTTCATCCGCTTTAAGGATCTCACCGCTGGGTTTGTTAAATTTGATGCCGTTGCGATCATCCGGAATATGGCTTCCGGTAATCATAATACTGGCCTGGTTTTTCTCCATAGCAAAAATCATCACAGCCGGCGAAGGCAATTTTCCGCAATTTTCCGGGATGCAGCCGCTGTCCGTGACAGCTTTTCCCACCGCCTGCATAATGCGGTCCGTCGAAAAACGCAGATCCCCGGCTAGCGAAACCTTGCCGGCGAGATCAATCTGTTTACTCTGAATAAGATAATGCAGATAGCCAAGGGTATTGATATAGCATTCCTGGTCCGTCATCTCCGTTACCAGACCTCTAAGACCGCTTGTACCAAACATCAACATGCGCAGGTTCCTCCACTTGCAATCATCACACTGTATCCTGGATTATTGAATATCATTTTTAAATGGCAAATTTAACCGGGAAAGGTATCATCTCACAGATTATTGATTTTTCAACTAGAAAAGCACCACTGTCAAATGCCGAAAAGACAGACGTCGTGATGCCGATTTGATTCATCCGCAAGCGACAAGCAAACATAACGATTGCATGTGTTGCTTGCCAAAAAGTGGCCGGTTTATCTATTGAATCGCGCGGATGAATCAAATCGGCATCACGTCTGTCTTTCGTATATAAGGTTAAACCTGTGGCGCGGCGATTGACTTTACGCAGCCACTGAAGTGCTGCGGAATAGTTTGCGCCGACGTTGTTCCAGTATATTTTCATCAATTTGAACCGGCAACTGATTTAATATATCATAGTAAGCCCCAAAAGCACCCTTGCCGCCAATCTGGAGCAACACGCCCGGTACCATGATCGCAACACCCGCGAGCGACCTGTCTACCGGCTGTGCCCAAACACCCAGTGCCACCCCGCGCGAAAGCGCGCGCATTTTCCGGGCCATTCCGCTAAAGACAACCAGGGTACGCTCAAACCCTGCCGGTTGTGTCTGCGTGATATCCAATGCCGCTTCGGCCTTCATAACACGCAACATGGTTTTAATAAAATTACGCTCCAAACGACGGCTGGTCGGGTCAAGGGTATAGCGCAAGTAGGCCTGCACCACCGGGCTGTTCACCTCCCGCAGCAATTGTCCTAAACGCGAATCAGCCGGTCCGGCTTGCGTGACAACATGTTTTAAATAACCCATAGGATCACTGCGCATCGCCATGGTATGAACACGACGCGAAGGAATAAGCCGTATAAGTCCCATCATGACAATATCCCGTCGTACGGGAGCCGGCATCACCTGTTCCACTTCGCCGTCATACGAATTTGCCCGTATCTGCCGGGGCAATTGTGCGGACATCAATTTGCGCGCCACCACATTTTCGCCCACCGGAGCTGAAATCTCAAAAACCCGCGGGTCAGCCATGGGAATACCCATGATCTCTACAGTATCCACTTCACCGCTGACCATCCCATGCACTTGAATATCCAGGTCCTCACCCAGAGCCAGCAGGCTTGCTTGCGACCTTAGGGCCTGACGCTCCAATTCAGCATTTAATTGCACACCCGTGGTTTCATCCAGCATACCGGTTTTTCCAGCTTCAACATCAGACACTGCGGTCAATGCCTTCTCAACCATACTGAGACGCGCAACCAAACCGGCAACACCGGGCTGCCCGCGCAGCCGGCTCAAGGCGAGACGTACTGCAACCAATTGTGAAGCATCGGTTTTCGGCATCGACATGAGATGTACCCGCCGGCCTTCTACCCTGGCTGCGCTCTCAATACCACGTTGCGCGGCATTCTCTTCCATAACCATTGGCGCACCAATAAAGTTATCCGCGACACCGTTGGTATTCAATCTCTGTACCGCCGCATCCAGATTTTGACTTTCTTGGACCAATTGACTCAAGATGGCGGCACGGCTGCCTTCCGGAATGCCCTTCATCTGCGAGACCACCCGTACCATCGTTGCCAAGGTCGGCGCCGCACCGCGCGCCAGCTCTTGCTCGAGTACTTTTTGGACAGAATCCATACTGGTATCTTTGCCCAACAAAATTTCCGCCTCTGCCAAATAGCGCCCGACAAGCTTGGCCACTTCCGCTGTGGTCACACCGATATTTTCACGCGCACGTTGATACCATTGCGCAGCAGTCTCTTGTCCGCGCAGGCTCGTCACCCGGTTGGTTTCTGTTTCTTCTGTCAGATCTTCCAACGCACTTTCAACACCCAAATCCTGTGCCAGCCCATCCCAACGACTCCGGGCATAATATTTTTCTGATTGATAACCCACAATGGCACCAAAAAGAAACACCTGGGCACGATAACGAAGCCGTGCCATTGCGGTGCGCAAGGTCCCATCATCAACCGGTATGACCTGCGACATCGTGCGCAGCAACTGGTCGGGAACGAAAATCGTAGCCCATTGACCATGCTCCGCCGCAGTCCCTTCCTCTGAATAACTTCCCAACAGACTGTTGCTTAAGAAGCGTTTGAAGAACCCGCCTTTTTGCGAAAGCGCCTGCAAGTGAATTTGTTTAATATTGTGTTGCTTCGCCATGACGGCATCGGGAATCACCAAGCTCCGCTTAATTGCATTAATGCGCGGGTCAGCTTGATCAATCACAACCGGCTCAGCACCGCGCATACCGGCAAAAACGCCCACCACTGTTTGGACAATTACAAACCCGGCCAAAACAATCCCGGACAAAGCCCGCAGCGGTGCACGCGCATTCAGATTCCCACTGGTACCGGGATCATTGACAAACAGCAAACTGCGGATACCATACTGCATGATACGTCTTGGCAGACTGCGGATCCCCCGCAAGGGTTGGTTCAAAGGTTCGGGCAATATATTTTTCAGATGCTGCATATGCTTCCGGATTTCACTCTCAGCTGTCCGGCCGCCGGTTATCTTGGCCGCAGCCTCTGCTGCGGGTGCGCCTGGTTCAAGCCGATTCCCCTGGTCATCATACCGGCGTACATGGGTTAATAAACCCTGATAGTCCAGCCGCATGACACCGACTTTTTCATCGGCAGCACCATAACTTAACAACAATTCATTTCCTTGCCGGATCATACCGGTGACAAAAATCACCGGCGCTTGAAACCGTCCCGGTTGCTCCCAGTCTGCCCGGGCGGTAATCAACCGGTCCGAGCAACGATGCTTCACAATTGGGAATCCATCCGCCTGCTCCTCTAAAATCATAAACGACTGGGTGTAGCCGGTTTGATCATCTTTTTTACCATGATAATTCAAAAGCCACTCGGTCGGCGAGATACGGATGGGCGGCGCACTTGCGCCAATGCGGTCACCTTCCCAATCGAACAAGGGTGATGCCAGGATACGCTGCTGGTTACTCTTCCACAGGTCCGTTACTTTTCCGGCAGCCCGCATAAAAATAGACGGTTTAATCGCACCCGCTGTATCCGGATAGGCGGCCGCATCCTGAGGACGGTGAAGACTCACAAACATCGCTTCCCCATTTACTTGCATTTTTTCCGGGAACAGCATCACATCGCGGTTCTCACCCAATTCAGGATCTGTGAGATGGGTCATGTATTGGAATGCTTTGGCATAATCACCCTGCGTCAATGCATCCAAATTCACTTTATACAAAACATTGCTGGTTACATTTTCCGCAGCAGCCCGGCCAAACGAATTTTCACCTGTCCGGACCCAATCCGGGGCCGCCTGCAGCGGATCGTCTTTTTCCCAATAAGCTCCCGGCGGGAACATACGTGTGGCAACTACCATATAGGTTTCACCCTCTATTTGAAAAAAGCGCGGATCTTCAATCCCGCCATTGGCATAATCAACTACATTTTCACCCAGATGATTTTCTGTATAAATCCGACCCGCCTCGTACTGAAGCGCAGGTTCCAGCGCGGGTTTTGAAAAATCAGCCTGCCAGGTTTTCCCCTGATCATCACTAAATGCATAGCCCAGGAATATGGGATACGGTAACGGCTTGCCAAGAATCCGCTTTTGGGCATAGGGTCCGGTGGCCCGGAAAAGCATGTGAATCCTGCCGGTCTTCGGGTCCTGAATAATTGCCGGATTAAGCACCATGGTATCAGCCCAATCCGAACCTGCTTTGGGTCCAAATAGAAGCTTTCTTTCCAAAATAAAAGGATAAGCCTCTTTTTCCGTTTGTTCCAAATTCAGTTGTAAAACCTTCACTGTTTTTGCTCTATACGATTTTTCCGCCACCACGACAAAACCCAGCTTAGTGTAAAAATCTTCCGCTTCAGGGGTTTCCAGCGTTATACGCCGGGGGCCCTGGGGCAGACGTAAATACCCGCGTGAGCGAAATTCAGAAATCACTTCAGACATCAGTGCACTACCCAGTTTTTGTTTTTGGTATTCGGTCGCCACAGCCAGGGTACTCACGTACAGGCTGTCTTGGCCGGTCTCAGAATCTTGCTTGCCGGACTGCTCAAATGCCATCAGGATGGCTATCGGCCGGCCCTGGGCATCAAGAATTGCACGGCTGTGCTCAAACTTGGCCAACTGAGACCTTCCAAAAATACCTCCCTCTCCCACCAAAAGGGATTCACGCCGTCCAACCACACCGGTGCTACGCAGCAATTCAGTTATTTCGTCAATGTAGAGCCACATGAAATCACTGTCCGCCCGAACGATTTCCAGGGTCTCCCCTGAATCAAGCGTGATCATTTTTCTTTCGGAAATACTGGATATGTTTTCCTCATCTTGGGCGCGTTTCGCACTTAACCGATTACGGATTTGTGTTGCCCAGCGGGATTCCCACAGTCTTTTCACACCCGGCAACAAGGCCAGCATACCCACAAAGTGGGTTCGAAAGGTTTCATGAAAACGGATTTGTGCAGCAGCCTGCGGATCAGCTTGCGTCAGAATATTCATGGCCGCTTCATTGACCCGGCCGTCCGACCAAGCCAGAGCCCGGTTCCAGGCCTGCATGTTTATAGTGTAACGGACAGACATATTTTGGCCCTCTTGCCAGGCTGCGTATGCCTCAGCATCCTGTCGCAATGCCGAAAAGGGGCGGTCCCCCGCCTTGGCCTGCGAGGTATAAAAATGCTCCCACAAAGCTTCGGCCATGGCCTGCCGGGCAGACCGGGCCAGACGATAGTAATGCACCGCGCCCACGGTCAGATAAGCGCCGCCAAACAAGGACATCAGGGGCAGCATAATTCCCCATAGCCCCCCCGGCGCCAGACCCGCCGCGGCAACACTCAGGGCCAGCAATCCCAGACCGGCCAGACCCGCGAAAAAGGAAGCTGTCCTGGCACCAATCGCGCGGAAGGGATGGGTATGCTGGGTGTCAATCACCCGCGTATTGCCGGTATCCGTGATCATGCTAACCTGGCCGCTGTGGGTCCCGACAGTATAATCAAAAACATACGTCGTGTTCCCGGCACCATCCTGTGTTCTGGTCACAGGTACTGTGCCGACATCCCCGTTTTCATCATACAACCGTGCCTTCCATCCATCATCATTGTATAATTCTGCACTGAACATGATGCTGCCATTCAAGGCGTCAATAAAGCGAATGGTATAATACGTTTTATCCGTATACGTCTGATCAACAACAATACCGTCCTCGCTGACGGTAAAGACGTGATACGGACCGCCTTGATTTTCCCGCAAATAGACATCCCCGGAAGCTGTAATCCCAATCATCGTATCGGCGAAGTTATACAGCAATTGATCCACACCGGATACTTCGCCATGATAGAACCGGGTGCCGTTGGTATGATAATAGTCGATGATATACTGGTTGCCGCCCTGCCAGTAAACCTTCAGCAGGCCGATATCAAACAGGGTTGCCTGCACATCAGGATATTTTACCGGATAGGCCGCGCTCACCACCAAACCGCTTCCCGGCACATCAAGAAAACTTACTTGCAGACGGGTATCCGCTTGCCACACCAACGTGGCCGGCACCGTCTGATAGACAACACCGGTCGCGAGATTATAAAACTCCATTTCTTCGGTCTCCAGATTCAAGCGCGCGGCATGCGTAATACTGCCTGACGTCAGATCTGAAAAATGCATCAAATAATAATTGCGGCCTTCTACTTGTATATGCTCCGCAGTGCGGCCCCCTTCGTATAAGGTAAAAGAATGACTGCCCACCGCCCCGGTTTGATCTGTATAAACTTCCGTCATGCGCAGAAGCCCCTCGTCCGTCAGTTCAATTTTTACTCCGTTTTGTTCAAACAACACCTGGTTCGTGCCGCTGACCACGCCATGATATTGATTGATGCCTTGGTCGTCAAAATAATCAATAATAAAATCACCACTGGTATGTTTATAAACCGCCAAACGCCCTAAATCCAGCAATGTGGCCTGTACATTGGCATATTTCACCGGGTAGGCTGCGGTGACAATTTCATTATCTCCCCGGGTATTCTGAAACGTCGCCTGCAAACTGGAATTCGCCTGGAACACCACCTGGGCCGGTGTGGATTCCGCCGGCGTACCGGTTTGAGGGTCAAAATATTCCATTACCCAATCGCCGGCCTGTTTTTGCAAGGCAGCGGCATAGGCCACGCCGCCATTGGCAGCATCAACAAAATGAACAAGATAAAAATTCCGGCCTTCCACCCGCACATGCTCTTTGACGACATTGGAAACATCAATAATATACGTATGATCACCCTGCGCACCTGCATCGGTTTGATACGGTTCTTTCACCCACAACTCGCCAT
This sequence comes from bacterium, assembly GCA_021108215.1. NCBI lineage: Bacteria > bacterium. Next base: position 39,380 of record JAIORK010000004.1, read on the forward strand.
TGGCGCGCAAAATAATGAGCACACCCGACTGGTTGAAAAGTACCTGATCCGAATTCCCGGGCGTGACTTCCCCGTGGTAAAGGCGGGTGCCGGCATCATCGTAATAATCAATTACAAACTGGCCTGTCTCCGAGCGGAAAACGCGCAACCGGCCAATATTGAACAAATTACTTTGAATCCCCTCATAAGCAACCGGGAAATTCACCGTGACACTACTGCCATCGCCGCGGGCATCCTCAAACGTGGCACTCAAGCTCGTATCTTCGTGCTGCACGACTTGTGCAGATACGCGCCAGACGCCTCCGGTATTCGGATCCAACAAGGCTATACCGGTTACCGGATCAATAAATTCCATAACCCATTGCCCGTCCACTTTCAGCAACGTGGCAGCATAGACAACTTGCCCGGTGTTTTGTTCCACAAAATGTGCGATATAATAATTGTTCCCTTGCACGTGAATATGTTCCGCCACCACACGACTAAAATCCACTACATAGCTATGCAAGCCTGACTGACCTTGGGCGCTGGTATATGCTTCGGTAACTTGTATGGCGCCTGCGGCAGTTAATATGATGGTGGCATCACTGCCGGTGAATACCACTTGTTCCTGACCGGAAGGGGCCATGGTGTCATGAAAAATACGGCTGCCGGCTTGATCAAAATAATCCACCACATACTCACCGGATTCGGTCTGATACACGCGCAACCGGCCGATATTAAACAAACTGCTGTGAATCGCTGCATAGAACGGGGCAAACTCAATGGAGACCGGCGTGTTATTTTCTTTTTCATTTTGAAAGGTCAGGGTCATGCCCGTATCAGCACGCCAAACAGCCTGTACCGGTATACGCCAAGCATCACCACTCGTGGGATGGCGCAACGCTTCTCCGGTGACAGGATCAAAGTATTCCAGAATCCAAGCCCCGTCTTGTTCCAACAGGGCTCCGGAATAATTCACGTCGCTGATTCCCGGTGTCATAAAATTAACGATGTAATGATTATTGCCGCCCACATGAATGTGTTCCGCAATCTGCGGTGCATCCCATACCGTATAGGAACGCATTCCCACCACTTGTCCGGATTGATCCGCATAAGGTTCTTCCAAAAAAACCGCACCGGAAGACAATACCGTAAGAGTGATATTGCCCTTGTGATACAATACCTGGTCTTCATCATTCGGCATGGCTTCAAAGTAATGACTCTTGCCCTGGTCATCAATCAGACTGATTGCAATGATGCCGTTATCTTGATGATTCACTCTGAAACGGTCACTCCTGAACGTATAGACCGTCATTTCAACCTCAGTAAAAATCGGCTCACAACCGGCAATAATCAAAACAGTCGCAACCGGGAACACCAGGGCCAACGGACCCAACGCGCGCGGCAATCTCACCCGATGCCCGCTTAAAAGCCCGGTTGCCAGGATACGTCCCAGTTTTTCAATCCCCGGGAGCAGTGCCAAAAGACCCAAAAATTCAGTCCTAAACATTTCATGCCATTTAACTTGTTGGGCTTGTTCCGGATTTCGCTGCCGTAAAACAGCCATGGCAGCTTCATTCATCCTGCCGTCCGACCAGGCAATGGCTTCGCGGCGGGCTTGTTTTTTCAGGGAATTTACACTTTCAGACGACAAGGTATTGCGCCAGGCAGCATAGGCGTCCGCATCCCGGCGCAGGTCTTTAAATGTACGGTCATCAGGACCGGCGCGCGATTCGTAATGATGGCGTAACAGACTCTCCAGCACAGCCTGCTCCACAGCCCGCCCAATTTGAAAATAGCGTACCGCGCCCCAGGCAAGATAAGCAGAAGACAACACTGCCGTGAAAGATGCCACGATCAATCCAATACCCGGTTCCACACTCCCCAAACCAAGCCAGGCGCCCAACCCGATCAACACAACACTTGCCACACCGGACACAACGGAAGAAACATAACCGGTACGCGCCCGGAAAGGATGCCGCTTCTTTGTCGTATCCGGTTGAACGGTTTGTTCACCCAAAGTTTTTTGTTTTTCAGTATACTCTTGAATACCTTGATTAATTTTAGTACGCAGCGTCGGCAAATATGCCCGTGCCTCGGCCAGTACTGCCGCCGCCTCAGCCGGAACCGCACCGTTATTTTTGGCACGGATATACTGCTCTGTCTGATCAATAACCTTTGCCGGATCAGCACGCACACCGGAAAAACGGGCGGCCAGTTCCATGATCCCAAAAAAACTGGAGAACCCTTTTTCCAAAGACGGCTCCATCTCCGTACCTTCATTCCAATCATCCCAGGTCATGAGCTTGGCCCATTCCAAATCACCCTGCCGCTGGACGGCATAATCAATTGTCTTGGACAAAATGGCACCCGGCTTGGTCCGGCTCCCGCCCCATGTTTTCAACTTGCGCGTCACACCGCGGCCCCAATCGCCCCCGCCCAGTTCGGCGTCATCAAATTCGCTGTAAATCGAAGCCACCCCGATTAAATGCTCTGTTTTTTTCCGGACCTTATAGAACCAGGAGCGCGCTGTCTCTTCCCACTTATCCGGCTGGAGCTGCCACAGTGCGCTTTTCGGGCTGCGCAAAAATGTCCCCATATTGATCCATTCATGCAGACCGCTCGCTATTTTATAATATCCGGGATGCACGGTGGTATCACCGATCAGGAGAAAAACATACCCTTCCGCTTCCAGTTCCGCAATAACCTGTTCATAATCCCAGGGATAGAACCCGGTGGACATCATCCCGAACAAATAAATCACTGGAATTTTATTTACGCGCTGATACGCCGGACTCATGGCGTAATTCTCCAAAATATACTTCAACTGAGATTTGAAAATTTTTGTATCCGGGTTGCCCTGCGCATCTTTGGCCAAACGGGTTTCATACATCAATGCCAGAGAAAAATCACCTGCCTCTTCAGCCAATTGGAACAACTGCGGAAGATGCTTTTCATAAGGTCTTTTTCCAGCATAATAATCAATACTGAATCCATTGATCCCCATTGCTTTGGATACCTGAATCAGCCAGCGGATGTACTCCGGATCTGAAGAACTGAAATTCCCGATCAGGGGATGATGCACCGAGGCAATATCCTTCGGATCGATATTGGCCTGATGGTCAAAAGCAAACCATCCCCATTCATCTAATTCGGCTGTGCTTTTATAATCCGCTTCGTTTGAATACCACCAGACAGCATGCGGAATAATTTTGGGTCCCGCTTGGCGGGCAAAATAACCGGCCCGGGACTTAATCGCCAGGGCTTCTTCCACCGACTGAATTCCGGCAACTGTGAGCGAGGCATGCGGTGCCGGATAAACCTGCGCAACCTGTTGCTCCTCCACTTCTTCCTTATCCACCACCAACAGACGGGTATTGCGCGCATCAAAATTAACAAAAGTCTCCTGATCGGTAATCCGTTTGGGATAAGAACTGATGCCTGCCTCAAACCGTAACTGTCTTGAACCGGTTATGCCGAGATCACTCAGCCGGAAAACCAGTTTTCCCTGATATTTGGTATCCGGCTGGAGTTTGATATAGCCATCCGGAAAATCTTCGTTATAGACAATAAAAAACCATTCATGACTCGCGGCCACCACATCGAGTTGCACCAGGACATCTTGTTGATCAAAATCAATGGTAATCGGTTCATTGTTAAAAAATATCACGGAGCCATAGGTTGCTTCATAACTATAATTAGGATAAATGGTAAAAGCTGATCCGCGCATGCGCATCGACGCACCCACCGGATAGTACACACTCAACAGCGGCATCTCCCGCTTGATCACCGCAGGATCAATTTTTTCGCCGCGCTGTAATCGCTGGGAATAACTCGCCGGAATGTCCAAAGCCGCCGGTTGACTGATGTCCGTCTCAGGTGATCTACTCTCGCGAATCCAGGTATTTATTTTTTGATACGTGAAAAAACCCACAACCCCTGCAACTGCAACCACCAAAGAGACTCCCGTCAGCAAACGCCGTGTCCGCCCCGGCCGTGCCGGCATTGATTGGCGCACTGTTTTCATCCTGCCGCTAAGTGTCGGCACAAAAGGCAATAACCCCAGCACACCATAAAAATCATTGGAAAATGTTTCGTGATAACGGATCAGCGCGGCGGCAGCAGGTGCGTCTTTTTCCAAATAACGCATGGCGGTATCCTGGATCATGCCGTCAGACCAGGCAATGGCTGAACGACGGGCCTGCTCTAGAACCGGCTGCTTGATTTCCTCAGACTGCGTTTTCCACCACCGGTTGTACCGGCGGGGTGATTTGATAAATTCATCAAATGGCAAAGCACCTTCTTTGGCTGTCGCCGTGTATAGTTTGCCGAAAAGATTTTTACGCATTGCATTTTCTACAGCAGTTGCCACGCGATAATACCGTATGGCACCCCAGGTAAAATATGCCGAGGTGATAAAACCGGTTCCCAGCGTCACCAGGGTTGCCAGCGTGGGTTCCGCCAAACCATTCCCCCAGGAATATCCCAACCCCAATGCCGCAATACTCAACCCCATAGAAAGCAGACTGGCTCCCAGACCTGTGCTGGCCCGAAAAGGATGACGGGTCAATTTTTTTGCAGATGAAGTAACCTGCGTCTCACCGGCCTGGGATTTCTCAACCACCCGGATACGACTTGCCTGCATACCAAACTCAGCCATAACGTCCGTTTCCGCTCCCATTGAGGTGCCATTTAAAACGCCGCATTCCAAGCGGAGACTCTGCCTTCCAATTAATCCCAAATCATTTAGCCGAAGGATAATCTTACCTACCTGATTGGTTGACGGCAGCACAGTCACGCTGCCGCCCGGCAGAAATTCGTTGTGTATGATAAATTGCCATTGCCGGGAAACCGCTTTAACATCTATCTCAATCATCACTTCCTGGTTATCAAAATCCACATTAATACTATGATTGCCATTGAGCATAATTGAACCGGCAATATTGTCGTCCGCCCGGATGATAAAATTATTCCCCCGCATACGCAGGCTTGCGCCCTGGGATTTATAAGCGCCGAAAAGCGACAATTCCTGCGTTATCCGGGTTCCGTTCAAAACGTCTCCCAAAGTAAAATCACCTTGTGCAATTAAACGCCGGATGCGTTCCACATCAACCGATTCCGGTAAAACCCACCCTTTGAGCTCCGGTGTGCTTTCTTTCAAAGAAATCAAGGCATTCATTATCTTAAAATAGCTCCACAGCCCCATCCCCGCAACCATCACGGTCCCCATAACAAACCAGACAATCGTGGAGCGGCGGGCGCTAGATTTCCGTTCCGGAAACCAGGCAATTTTACTGCGCACCGAGCGACGGCTTCCTTGCAGATAGTAACCGGACAAAAAACTTCGCGCAATTGGCAACAGCGCCAGCATGCCGCTCACATCGTTTTTAAATTCTTCATGCAAACGAACCAGCAGCGCGTAGTGATAATAATCACGCTCCATAATCTTCATGGCCTGTTCATTAATCCGGCCATCAGACCAGGCAATCGCAGCAGACCGCGCTTCCGTCCGCATCCGGCGCATGGTCAAAGATGGAATGGCATCCAACCACTCACGATAACGACGGCGATCTTTTTTCAAATCAGAAAAAGTCGTGTGATCGGTTTTAGCGCTTTGTCCCCAATAAGAAACCAATGCGCTTTCCAGCATCACCTTACGGGTTACACGGGCCAGCATCCAATAGCGCATCGCGCCCACTGCCAGATACACACCGGATAATTCAGAAACAATAAACACAATCATGGAAAGCGACGGATCACCAAACAACCCTCCCAGCATAAAGGAAAAACCGAGTAATCCAACACTCACCAGACCGGCCACCCCGGCTGCAACATATCCCTTGCGTGCCGTGAAACTGTGAATTTCTGTTTTGATAACCTCGGTTTCTTCAGCAACCGTCGTCGTTGGCCCGGACAAAAAGTTTTTAAACAACCGCGGCCATTGCGGCAGTATGCGCTGCATGCGGAAACGACGCGAGCCGTCACGTTCGCCTTTTTTCACAGACTGGGTTTTTTCACCCTGATCGGTTGGCGAACCGGGTGCCGGCGGCTCATCCATCCCGGTCTTGGCCAGGCGTCTTACTTTTTTCTCAAACCCGAACATGCTGCGCAGCCAGTAAATCGGATTGAATTCCAGGGTGGCTTTATCCATCAGATCCGGGCGCCGGGCCTGAACATAACGCACAAAATCCATGAGCGGCAACAGCGTATCGTCCCCAAACATGGCGTTACCGTGTCTGAATGTGCCGGTCACTCCGCGTTGATTGGCCGTATTAGAGAGATGCAGCCAATTAATCATATGATTGTTTTCTTCGAAAAATTTCAGGACTTCTTCCAAAACCAAGCCCCGGATCGTTTTAATTTCTTCCGGCGTTTTAGCATCAGTAAACCGGGTGTAAAGGTCATGCCGTTCCTCGTGAATCCAGTGCCAGGGATCAAACAAAATAAATATGGGCGGTGCACGACCGGTATCGCGTAAATAAATTTCACGCCAGGTCTTAATAAAATCCATCTGGGCTGCAATGTTGTATGGCATTTCACGCGTAAAATTGAACCAGTTGTGCGGTTCAATCATCAGCTGTACATTATTTTTTTCCGCCAAACGCAATGTATGCATCACTGCATCATGCATGGTGTCAAAATTTTCCATTTGCCTGACATGATCAAAGAACAAATCCAAATCCGAAGAATGTAAAACCAAACGGCCGGGATGGGCATCACTCCAGGGACGCCGGACCAATTGATAGACTTTCTTCATGTCAAAGGGGTGCATCTGGGTATGAATGGAGCGCATGGGCAAACGGCCGCGGGCAAATTCATCCAGCGCCTTATCAATCTGAAGCGTATCCCCGTAAACTTCAACCCGCACAATGCCGAACAAGACGCGGGCAAAATACATATAAGTCCGGAAAAAAGGACGTATTACCGCCGCAACCGCTGCACGGACAAACTTGGGCATCCGGCTGACGGGATATAAAATCGTGGTGGAGATGGATCCTTGGGAATAAAGCTTTTTAAACATGCGCACATCTTCATCCGTGAATTCGGTCTCCGAGGCCAAATGGGTAATCTGCGGCATTTTAACATCCGAGACCGGCATGGGAATGCGGTTGTCGGACGGGTATTCACCCGGCATGAACAATTCCACAGCGCCTTTGACAAAAACCCGCTCCCCTTCAGGCAACTGCACCCGAAAAATACCGGGCTCGACCATATGATCACGTTTCCAGCCCAAAAGCCGACATTCACCCTGATGCTGCCGGGTCTGGATCAGTTGCAGCCAGCTTGCCATGGATTCCGCCTCTAAAACACCGGCAACAAACTCAACAGATTGTCCGGCGAGTATCAGGCTTCCGATCATCGCGATCGGCGCCAGCAAACGGCCCCGTGCTGCGCCCTCCCAGATGCTGAGCTGGGCATCATCCTCAATACGGATGGTATACATTTTTCTGGTCTCCGGAACCGCAAAGTGAATCAGTGTCCCGGGAATCATCAAGTTTAAATTGACTTTTTTCGCCAGCGGAAGCCGCTTTATCTGTTCCCATGCAAGCATCCGCCGCCCATTACGATAATAAGGCGAGCGGCTCTGATTGGCCACCTGTGGTTGGCGCAGCGAGCGGTGCAGGCGTTTTGCGATCAATTGAACAATGGGACGCATGCCGGGAAGCAGCGCCAACATGCCGGTGAAATCTTTTTTAAATGATTCATGATAATGAATTTGATCAGCCACCCAGGGGCGATCTTCCTGCAAATACGTCATGGCTTCGGCCTGCACCCTGCCGTCGGACCAGGCAATCGCTTCCTGACGGGAACGCTCTTGGATGGATTTACGGACGTAGCCGGGAAGTGACTGATACCACTGTTGATAAAGATTTTTTTTCAGCCGAAAATTTTCAAAAGGCAGCGCATCAGGTCCTGCGCGCGATTCATATTCCTGTCCGGCATAATAATCCCGCATGGCCAGCCGAACAGCGCGGCTGATCGTAAAATACCGGGTGGCAGCCACGGCAAGATAGCCGCCCGAGACCACGGCGGATATCGCGCTGACTGCCAATGCCAGGGAAGGCTCAGTCACATTGATACCCAGCAAAACACCTGCACTAACCAGCACCAACGCGGCCAGCGCGGAAATACCGGCATATAAATACCCGGAAACCGCCCGGAAAGGATGCTGCTGAGTATCGCCTTGACCGCGATCACCGGGTGTCACTGGCTGCGCGTTTTGAACAAACACTCCCGTAGGTTGCAGGGTGCTTACACCGGCGGCCTCCAGTTCCTGAGCAAACATTTGTTTCCAGCCGGTAATGGTCTGCTGGATGTTCTCATCCGGGGCCACATCGTGCAAGTAAACTTCCACGGACGGATAGCCGAATTTCACCTGAACAACATACCGCAGCACCTCAATATCCAGGTCGGAAAGGAGTTTCATATAATTATTTTCATTGATGTACGGGATCAGCGTAAAACTGCGATCTTCACCATAAACCGAACTTTGTGCATTTCGATATAAATAACTCCCGCCCATCTGCAAAACCAGGTTGTACAAATCCTGATAAGTGGGTATGGCGGATGCATCCTGATGCCCGGCTTTATTGAGAATATGCCGAAGGTCCGATTCTGTCACTTCATAGGCCACAAACCCACGGCTGTTACGCATTGTGAGGTCCTGCGAAAGCGCGGCTGCCAGATCAGCCAACGGCGCTTGTGTTGGATCAAGATTTTGCAAGGCTGCCTGCGGATTATAGTTTAGGGAAGGACTGGCATCAGGACGACGCAATGTTTCTACGTTGGCAGCTAAAAATTCCAGCAAGGTGGCATAATGCCAACCCCGGAAAAACCCGGTCATGTTGTCATGGCCCATGTTGCGGGTGATGACCGCCATCTCCGCCATGCTTAGGTCCTGAAACTCATCACCCAGATACAGGCGCAGGTCGCGATTCAGCGTTTCATTGAGTCGTTCCAGAGTATGGAAGTTGAAATCACCGTCATCCGCCAACTCCCTAATCTCCGGCGGATTGATGCCCAGCAAACGGTTGACAAATGCTTCGGCTGTATACCAAAGCTGCTGGTAATAAACCTGCCGCATGTCCCAGCGATAATCATAATTTTCACCCGGAGCATAGAGCATGGCATTGTATTGAAAACGATTATAAGCTGGTTTGTCATAAATCAGGTTGACCGAACGGTGCGCCATATTGATGCCGACTGCCAGCAGCCAAAATGCACCCATGGTCATGACCCGCACACCGAACATAAACCGCATAAACCGGACCGGAAACCAGAAGGGGAAAGTCGCCACCTGGAAGATGCGGATGCCTGTTTTTTGCAGAAAGTTCCCCTCGGTTTTCCAGAAACGGTATTTACGCAGGACTTTTTTGAAAAACCCCTCACGCTCATCCGAGATTCCAAGCATGCGCTTCAGACGCTTCAGCAACCATTGCCCAACCGCAAGCAAGGATTCCAGACTGCGCAGAAAAAAGACCATCCCCACCACCAACACGGTTCCAATGGCAACTTCTGTTGCCAAAAAAATGGCCGGCAGCCGGGTCTCGTATTTCGGCGTATCATAGTCCTCAGCAAAACCCAGTTTTTCCGCCACAGAAGGATTGAACTGATTTTTATTCAGCGGCGCAATTTCACGGTTGGGCGACCATAACACAGCGCCGTTTTGCATCCTGCCAACCCGCTGCCACCCGGCCATGGTCAAGAGCATGTCATACCGGGTTTCATTGGGATGTGTCATGACGATTCCCACCTGGTAGCGCTCCGGTTCCGCCAGAATGCGGCGCAGTAAATAGACCAGATTGTGCCGCTTGCCGATGGCATCCCCCACCAGTTCCGGATCGGAAACCTGGAAAAAATCATTCATGGAAGAAATCCGTTTGGCACCGTGAAAACGCGGCTCACGGTTGGGTGTAAGCGTGGTGTATCCGAAATTAATATCCGGCGCATAGCCCATGCCGAGATCAAAATAATAATAGTAATACCCGGGCAGCATGGCCACCGGCTCGCCGCCCACATCCGGATAAAGATTGGGTGTGGTATTCAGCAAGGAACCGTATAAACCGTGCCAGGGCATGTCCTGCGCGCCGGCCGGGCTGACATTGGGGCTGTATTCGGTTGATCCGGGCTGCCAGGCTACTTCATTGCTGATGGAAACATCCGGCAGTTGCTCGCCCGGCCCGTCCAGATTCACCTGTTGGTACACATAGCGGCTGGCTTCAAAAGACGGAAACTCAACATAACCTCCGGTAATAGTATGCGGATCCGCCGAACTGAGCAGACGGGCATTGACCGTCATCTGTGCGTGCGAATTAAATCCCAAATGACCTTGCGTATCCACGCCCAGCTCAATGATGAATTCCCGATTTTCCCGCATCGCATCGGGCAGTAATTCTTCAAGATTAAACAAGTTGAATCCGGGCATCAACACCGGTGTCAGCTGCACACTCTCCCCGGTTGTGATGTCAATCACATTCACATAACCGTAAGCCAGGCTGGACATACGGTCCACATTGACTTCCAGATATTTAAGTTCGGCGGGATCAAACACCACCCGCCGGTAAGCGGAACCATAGGACTGCTCAGGATCCACACCCTGAATCCGCAGAAAAACCTGGTCCTCTCCCGGTCTTTGCACCAAGGCCACATCCACACCGCTGGATGTGCCGTCCTCGTATTCGGAGCGTAATGTCTCAGCAAACTGGTTGTCTGTGTAATACCAGGCATCCGGACTGGTAAGATTAATTTCATTCGCCGCCACAGCGCCGGCAGCTTCACCGGTCATCACCTTCAAATTCGAGATGGTCATGGTCTGGCCGCTGTTGGAAATCTGCTGCGGTTCCCACGGTGTGTTTTCCGGATGGTAGGCGCAAAGCACACCGATCTCCAGCCAAACATTGGCCGTGAACATGCCTTCCAAATCAAACCGGTAAGTCCCGGGTTCGGTAATCTGGAGCCGCGGACTGATCGCCTGCCCGTCCGCATTGTTCAAAACAATGTATCCGGAGGAAGAAACTTCCTCCACCGTGATCTCCAGCCATTGATTTTCAGGATCAATTTTCAACTGCCTGACCACTGTGCCGGAACTGAGTTCATTGCGGCGCGCTTCCCGTTCCTCCGCACTCATGCCCCAGAGTTCCTGGGGCGTGACACTGTCCCGCGCCCCGGTAATGGTCATGTTTTTCTGTGGATCAAACACATACTCCGAACCGTTGACCAGCCAGCCCAGCAAAAAATTATTTTCATCATAGGACCATGCACCCTCACGCAAAATGTCGGTGCCCGGTTCCAGATTTTCCACACCCCGCACCATCTGCATGGATTCAATCACAGTCACCTGGCCGCTGTTGGACAATTGCTCGGGCGTGGGATCAGGGTGGACATCAGGGTCATACCACTGGCTGTTCACACCGATCTCAATCGGAATCTGCATGCCCACAATACGCATATCCAAAGCTTCATGCTGCATCCGGCTTTTTTCAATAAGTTCAATATCAATTGCCGCATGCTGCTGAGCAATATCCGCCAAAATCCGTTCCGTCATGACTTCGCGCGCCGCTTCATTGTGCGCGATAATTTCCGCATCCACCCGCGTATATTCCTGCTGCGGAACCTGGCCGCCGTACTGCTGAACCAGTTCATTGTAGCGGGATTGCGCATAGCCGGGAAAGGTCGCTTCCAAATCCGCCCATTCACCGGCCCAAAGATCCTGATACTCCTGAGACGCAAAATAAGTTTCCAGTTCATCATGGAGTCGTTGTCCGTCTTCCGCAATAGCGTCATCAATGGCCTGGTGCGCCACAGTGGCATCCACCTCGCCCTCGGGAATCAGATCAATGATTTCCTGGGGAATAATCTCATCGAGATTGAGATAATACACACCAGGCTCGGTGATCGGTATCGGCGAGGTATAAATCTGCGTATAGCGTGTTCCATCAAAACCATAGTGGATGTTGATGTACATGGCGCTGGTCACTTCCGAAATCTCAAGACGCATCATATTATACCCGGTTCCATTCATACTGGTATAAAACAGGACATTGCCGTAACGCTGCTGCTCAGCGGAATCATCTTCAGTCCGCGTCCCGGTCACGGCAATCCGTTGTCCACCCGCATCGTTATCCTCCAGAACCACCTCGGCGCCATAATTCTGAAATTTGCTTAAAACCAGGTCCGGGCCCAACAGCTCAACCCTATCGGCCTCCCCGCTCAAGGGTTGGATATTGTTAAACCGATATTGGCTCATATTAGCCAAATATTCACTCTGGCTGATTTCACGGTAATCGTCCCAATTCTCAATCAAATTGCTCAACGGAAACATCTGCGGGTCCCACTGGCCGAATACCCGCTCAAAGTCCGCAACCACTTGGGCCACCTGCTCCAGGGTGAAGCGTGATGCCAGTTCAGGTGTCATCATGGTTTCCAGATTATAACGCCGGATAATCTGCTGATTGTTCAAACGGTCGATCACCATTTGTGGATTGCGGTCTCCGGCCTCCCAAGCGGCAATCACTGCCAAAACGCCTTCTGTTGGATCTGCAGACGGCATGAACCGCAAAAGCAGATCCTCCATGGTCGGATCGGTGAAATTCCGTTTATATTCCCAACGCATCATAGGTGTCAATAAATCCATCCAGATCGAGCCGCCGCCGCCGACCGGTGGGATGCCTTGCTGGTAAAAACCGAGTGCATTGGAAATTTCCAAAGCAGTCTCGATTTGTGCGGATGTCAGACGGTCCTGATAGTTGGTTTCATTAATATAATCATCCAGACCCACGGATTCATCCAGATATGGATAATAGACGTCAATAATCAACCGGGTGAGCGTTTGCCGGTTATGATAAAGCGTAAAAAACCAGCTCTCAACGCCAAACGCTTCCTGCTGAATAATCCGCTCCAATTCCCGGGGCGTGATCTCGCCGTCAATCCCCTGCTGCACCAATGCCCGATTCACTTCAATAGCAATGCCCTCAAAATCCGGTTTGGGATCTTCCCATTGTCCGCTGACCCGGCGGCGGATCAATTCCAGCAGGCGGTCACCCGGGGTGTAATTGAAAAAGACCCGGCGGACAGTGATGACCATCTCCTCCTCAATCTCCCGTGCCGAATACTGCGCCATATAGGTTTCCGCACTCATGCCGGGATGGTTCAGGGCGATCACGCGATAAAAATTCTCAACCGCGATATCCACGGACGGATGATTGCAAAATAATTCAATATCATCCACAGTCAAATTAGCTGTCTCGGAAAAAACATAATCCGCCGGTCCCACCCAGGCATCCCATTCCGCGCCGAAAATATCTTCCCGGTATTCCAATGCCGCCGCATTCCAACCACCCTGCCAGGCATCGATCCATTGTGCACTATGTTTGAGTGCGCTCCACCGGATCACAACTTCCGATAACGTTTCAATACTGTGATGCGGCAAAAAGGAACCCAGATCTCCGCGAATGGGCTGGACCAGCCGGTTGGCCGGAATGTTTTGCCAGTACTGTGAGAGCCAAAATTTTAAATTCTGAACAAACCCGATCCGGGCGCCGGCCACTTCGTTCTCGCGGTTGTTCTCCAACTCAATCATGGTTAAAAAGGCGGTCAGGGAAATGTTGTGCTCCCGGCAAAATGCCTCGACATCAGCACGGTTGAATCCGAGATATTTTTGCGCCATCACCGGATCCCGGCCTTCCATAGCCACTTCGGTAATAGTCAATGCGTCCGCCAAAGGCCCCAGCGCCTCGATCTCAATGCGCAGATCAACCGCACCTTGCTCAATGCCGCTGATGCCGGCTTGCTGTGCCAGGATATTCAGATCAAGCCGGTTCTCACCGGAATAAAAATAAAATGGATTTTCCAGGCGGATCTCCGTGCCATTGATGAAAATACGGGCCTTGCCATAAGCCTGCATTTCCGGTATGGTCACATTGATAAAAGGGGTCTCCACCAAATTCACCTGAGCTGAAGTCTCCCAGACAAGCTGTTCCTCACGGGTTTCAAATACAGCTTGCGTAACAATGGTTTCATGCGCAGCTTGCGTCTGCGTGGTGCGGTCGCCGTTTACCACCGCGATGCTCTCCACTACAATCGAGGCATTTTGATCAGCCTGTGCACGGGTCGCGTCCGTCTCAATGACGCCGATCTCCAGCACAAAATGGCGTTCCCCGCGCTGCAGCTCACGCGGCAGATTGCGGGCCAGATCGTAGACCATCTCGCCGGACTGGCTGGTATCGAATTGCAAGCGGTACATTTCGCCGGTCTCGGCATCTTTCAACACAGCATACCAAAGCCCGTTGATATCGCTGACCCGGATCACCACTTCCGCATGCTGATCCATATTCACGCTGAAAGCCCGGGTATTTTCCATGCCTCCAAAATTTTCTTCACCACTGCGTGTGATGCGCAGTCCTAGGTCAACCGGCTGCAGCACAACCCGGTCACCCGGTGTCTGCCAGCGGCCGGCGAGATTTTCCTCAACAGCAATCCCGGCATCCAACAGGACCCGGGGCGTTCCCTGAACACGCATGTAACCGTTCATGGCCAGCGGCGGCATGATCGGCACTCCGGGACGCGGCACAGCCTGAATGGCATTGAAATCCGTGCCTTGATAAGATATGGCCACAGTGTTCATGCCCGGACGCATCTGGCCCTCGGACGTATAAATACCCCATTGTTCTTCACCCACATCATTAAGTGCCCAGATCATACCACCGGCAATATCCGTCTGGTAAATCTCACTATAGACCCGGTGAATAAAATCCCCCATCCGACTCACATAAGCCGGATCCTCAGCCGCCTGGGTGGCATCCATACCGAATTGTTCCAGCACAATGGGACGCACAACATTGTTCTCCAGCATGAGTTGCTGGGTCTGAACAATCATGGCCTGGGGAGAATCCAATGTACCGGTTTGATGGAGGGCAAACACATCAACATGCGTCATATCCAGAGCCGGCAAAGTCTCGGGACGCGAAGTAGCGGCAATAACCAGATGATTGGGATCAATACCTTTTATATATGAAGCAAGTTGGTTATGCCAGGCAGCCGCCTCTGTCAATGTGGGGTAAATACCCGGATTACCATGACGCAGTACATCTACATCCATCTCATTACTAATGCCCCAGCCAAAAATACGTGTATCATTTCGGAAATGTTCGACAATGGTTCCCACATGGGCCTGTGAACTCTCCAAATCCGTATACTGCCGGTCCACCGGGAAAAAGGTAAATTGGACACGCATACCGTGACTGTCTGCAATACGGATAAATTCCTCCATGCGCTCAAGCATGATTGGATCAACATTGGGACCGCCGAATTCTTCATAATGGATAAAGGTACGCACCACATTGATGCCCAGATCCTCTGCCCGGGCAAGCTCCCGGTCAATGAGGTCCGGATCCCAATCGGTCCACATGGCCGCATAGCCGTGCTGTGATGGATAATAATTAACCCCCTTCACCTTGACCACCACACCATTGATGGAAATCTGGTCCGGCTCGGACCGGTTGATGACCGCAAAACCTTCCGGAATATCCTGCGAGGTTCCCAAAAGACCGGGATTCACCGGATGGGTGGTCTCCTCTCCGGGCAAACCGGTTACCTGATTAATGGTGCCGGTAAATTCAGGATTCTGGTCACTGTAGGGGCTCAGCCGGTAGAGCAAGCTGCGGCTCAGGTCAACCAACGGCTGGAGTGTAATACCAAAAATGAGCTGCGCAAAACGTGTCTGTCCCAGGGGGGCCAGAAGCATAAAAAACATGGCCAGGAAAGAGACCCCGGAACGGATGATTCCCCAAATAGCACTGCGCACAAAATCCGTAAACACCCAGAGCGACAATCCGCGTTGCCGCATCCGGCGGTGCTCAATACTCACACCAGTCAACCGCCCTTTTCGCGCGGCAGAAACCAAATAAACAGCACCCAGGACAATCATGGCCAAACCACCAAAAAGCGCCATACTAAAATCCACAATCTCAGCAGCGCCGATACCGATCATGCCCAAAACAAATACAGAAAACATCCCGACAATATCCGAGTAACGTCTCTGCATCCGCAATTCACCCTTATCATTTAAAACATCCCGCACAAAATATTTTCCGCCGATCCGCTGAAAGCGTGCCCAGACCTCATTGCTCATGCCCATCCGGTTTTTCCGGGCGTTTTCACCTCCCGTGATTTCACGGGAAATTTTTTGCGCCAATGCAATATAGGCATCCTGTTTGGAGCGCGGATAAGTTTTACTGCTGCGGACGGTCACAATATTTTCACTGGCCTGAATAAAAAGTAAAATCGCTTCCTGATAATTTTGAAATGCCTCCCGCACATCATGGGCTGCCTGCGTATGTGCCGTGTGGACGGATTTAACGGCACGCGCCCACTTGATATCCGCTCTTCCCGGCAGGGCTACATTTTTTGCCGCTTCCAATGCCGCCAGCGCATCTTCATAAGTCTGCCGGGCCTCGGCCTGCCGGGCCTGAGTTTTATTAAGGTAGTTTAATGTGCCGGCTACGGAATTGCGGGCAAGAATCCGTACCGCTTTTTCAGGCGGTATAAAATCCCGGACCAACTGAAAATTCATTTCTTCCTGAGGGCGCATAAATTTTCTGACAATAGGAATCCGCCGTGCCAGCGCCCAGGGAATATTCAGCAAGGCTGTAAAATTCAGGATAAAATCCAGGGCACCGCCGCCGCGTATTTCCGCCAGAATTGCGCCAACCTCTGTGGCGGCTTTTTCAGCATGCGCTTTTTCGTGACGCAAAATGGAATCCAGCTGCCGTCTGGAAAACCAATCATTGGAATCCAACAGGCGCTCGGATATTTTATAATCACCGGACACCGATTCATAGGCTGCCAAAGGAAACTTCCAGCGCCAGCTGCGCACCGCGTTGCCCATACCGGGGTCATGCTTAACCGGCGTGACACGAATCCCGGTTCTCTCTTCGATATGTTGAATTTTCTCCTGCATGGTAAGCTGCTTCCACGCTTGATTTGCAAACAACTTCATGAAGCCGGAGCGCAATAAAATATACTTGGAGAATTCCACCAAAAAGAAGGCCGATGCCAACGCGGCCGGAAGATAGGAAAGCCACCCGGCATTGCCGGTAAAATGGGCAAGCCCGATACTCAATGCCAAAGCCAGGAAAGGCGTGAAAAGCCGCGGCGTGACCTTTTGAACCTGCGAGAAAAAAGACAATTCACTGATGCTCAGCGAAGGAGTGTCTGCCTGATCGGTTTGGGAAACCCCGATCTCAAAATAAAAAGAATGCTCACCGCTGCGCATATTTTCCGGAACATAATCCCTCAGGTTGTACATAAAAATACCGCTGCTGCCGGTATCTGTCTGAATCTGTTCATGCCAGCCCGGCATCTCATGGGAACGTAAAATAATATACCATCGCCCTTGGACCGCATTTACATTTAAGCGCAGCCATTGCGCCTGGTCCATATTCAACCTGATCGGACTTGGTTCACCCTCGAGCACATCCGCATAGAGCATCACGCCGCCAAACGCGGTGCCTTGCGGCAAACTGATCACCGCCTGGTTGCGATGGTCCAATTCAATCACAGCCTTATCGGCAACAAATTGCGAGAGATCCCCGCCCTGGCTGTCAATCACAGATAAGCTTGGTGCGCTCGCTTCAAGCGTGTGCATAACATCCAGGTTGCCTGATGTCAGCGAAAAGCGGTCAAAGGTCATGGCAATGTCTTCATCCGCCGATAGACGGCCTCTCGAAACACCCATCTCAACAGTAAATGTATGCGATCCCTGACGCAAAGCTTCCGGTACAAAACGCTGCAAATTATAGGTGTAGTCCCCGGGCCGGGTTGTATCCAGCTGAACACGGGTATACCACTCAGGATTTTCCGGCGAACGCAGGATGATGTACCAGCGGCCGTTGGTATCGGCGACCCGGATGTTGAGCCACTGCGGATCGCTCATATTCAAGACCAACGGATCGCGCAACATAATCGCGCCGAACGTTTCCCCTGCCGGGATGCTGAGCGTATGTTGATAATTTTCACCAAAGGTCAACGTTGCCGCCGCTTCTGTAAATACACTGACACGGGTCTGATTCGGACCTACAAAAATTTGTTGTGCAGCATACCCGCTGCTCTCGCCCAGATCAGACATGCTCAATGTCGCTGTGGGGAGTGTTGCCACCAAATGCCACTGCGTGCCGTCATACTGTTCCTGAAAAACCGTCGCAGCAGTGCGCGGTGTTCCATCTGCCGTAAGGATTCCATAGTGTTGGTTATCAATATCATTAAGAGACCAGACCATAAAACCGGCAATATTTTCATCCTGAATGGATTGAATCGCATTTTCAAAAAACACTTCTGCTTGTCCGGGTTGGGGTTCCTGCGAAAAATCAACTCCCACTTCCTCGAACAGCAGTGGTTTTTCAATATTATTTTCCACCATGACCGCCCGGGCTTGTGCGATCATGCCGGCCACATTGTCGCCATAGGCCCCCACATGCAGGGTGTAGACATCAATAGACTCCGGATCAAAACGGACCAACCATTCCGGCCGTGAAGTGGCGGCAATGACAAGCTGGTTGGGTGCATTTTGTTTGATAAAACGCGCCATGGCATTGTGCCAGGCAATCGCCTCTGCTTCCAGATTCTGTTGCTGTGCCTCGGATTCAATATGCAAATCAATTTCATTGGTGATGCCCCATCCCAAAATCCGGGGATCATCACCAAAACGTGAAAGCACCGCGCTGACATGAGCCTGCATCGCAACCCAATTGTCCGGACTGTAGTTCCGTTCCAAAGGAAAAAAGGTAAATTGAACTTTGATGCCATAACGATCGGCAATACTTAAAAATTCTTCCATGCGGTCAAGCATCACGGGATTGACATTGGCGCCGCCAAATTCTTCATAATGAATGAATGTCCGAATCGTATTAATCCCCAAGTCCGGACAGCGGGCAAGTTCCTCTTCAATCAAAACCGGGTCCCATTGTGACCACATGGCGCCCCAGCCATGTTGGGAGGGATAATAATTCGCACCTTTAATTCTGACCGGAAAGCCATTAACCACCAGCTGGTCCGAATTGGATCTATCGACTTCAACAAAAGACCGACGGGCATCACGCAAGCTCAGATCCATTTCCCGGGCCCAGTCGGAATTAATCCGATAAAGCGTATTGCGTACTGCGTCTGCCACCGGTGCAGGCAGGCTGCGCAAAACCGTTACAACCATCCGGTTCATCCCTACTGGAAAAATATTAAAGGCTACGCCGACCAACAAAACAAATCCCGCCACCGTTGCCATGGCTTGACGCAACCGCTTGGCAACCCAATTGACCGGTGCCGGTTTCACGCCGGGTTGGTTCAGCGAGACCTTTAAGAGCCGGTTCCAGAGCATCGTTTCCATCCCGGTCTGCAAATCAACTGCTTCCGGTGACTCAGTCAGTGTCCGGGCAACCCAAACTGCCAGATGAAGCAATGCCGCCCTGCGTGTTGCAGAAAGCCGGTCCTTATTCACTGTTTGTATCATCTCAGCAGCTGTGACCAGGCCCCGAACAGATTTAGAAAATTGCGAATACGCCAGATGATTGTTCATAACCGCCAGATTCTGTTTTTCCATGGCCGCATCATAGGCAGCCAGCAATGCCGGGTCTATATCCTGTCCGGTTTTCGCCGCCAAAGCTTCCGCAGCCGTAAGTGCCAGCATGGCCCGGTCCTTAACCTGCGCTGCGTCCCGTGCTGTACGCTCCGTGGTTTTGAGCTCACCCATCACTTGCCCGATCATGTCCCGGCTGTTTTCAATGCGGGCAATTGCGGTTTGTAATTCCGTCGCTTCCAGAGCTGCTGTTGAAGATGTTTTTTGACGTAATAAAATCCGGTTGGAAATACTTTTCGCAAGCGCCCAGGGAATATTCAGGAGCGTACTTACATTGAGCAAAACATCGGTCAACCCGCCGCCCCATATTTCCGCTAAAATTGCGCGGGTTTCCCCGGCCTGACGTTGCGCATGTGCCTGTTCGTGGCGCAGAAAAGAATCGAGCTGGCGCTGCACGAACCAGTGGTCCGAATCCAGCAGACGCTCGGAAATAAAAACAATACTGGTCTGCGAATCATATAATGTGAGCGGTGACCCGCCGCGCCAGGCCTGCCAACTCTTGCGCAGACCGGTTGATCGCGGCATCACGCCAACCCGCACACCGGTCCGATTCTGAATTTGTGCCAACCGTTCGATCACCGGCATGGCCATCCATTCCGGGCTGGCCGAACCCCGCAGCAGGCCACTGTTGAGTACCAGGTATTTGCCGATCTCAACCGCGGCGAACACCGTGGCAATCACGGCGGGCAGCAGGTAAACCCATCCACCACCCAGGAATAATTGCAGGCCAAGGCCGCCCAAAGCGGCCAAAAACGGAACCGAAAGTTTGGGCACCGCTTTGGTTTGTACAAGCATCCCTGCGTCTTGTTCCCGCTCTTCCAAACTCTGTTGCGCGCGGCGTTTGTCACCCAACCCCGGAATGTTTGGAAGCCTTACATTTTGTATCACACTTCCCAGATTGCCGATGCCATTCCAAATTCCCAAAGCACTTCCCATCGCGGGTTGCACCCCGGCCATGACCATACCGCCCGCAGTCATCACAACTGCCGGATTCATCAAGGGCATCAACAAGCTGCGTGCACCGATTCCGGCTGTCCGCGTGCCGCCGGCTAATATCCTTTCCTGCATCTTGGCAACCGTCGCATTATCCAGCACAGAAACCGTATAAGTTCCCTGGTTGGTTTCAAACGTTGCCAACGCATTTTCCGACAGTGATTCAGCACCTCGGGGTAAAATCACCGCCGAAACATCCAGACCGGCAAAAGGAACGATAAAAGCATTTGTTGAAGCCTGCGCTTTGTCCCAGTCCACCCGAATCGTATTGGCATAGGGATACGCTGCCTGACTGGCTTCAGCTGTTTCACGCAGACCGGCCAGGGTGGTCTCGCCGCGCGCCACCAAATACGCAATCTCGGTTTCCTGCAAAACCATACGCATCAAATCCAAAAACAGTCTGACATTCTCCGGCTGGGCCGCTTCTGCCTGAGCGCTCAAAACGGCGTTAGCTTCGCCTACCTGCGGGAAGCTCGGCGCCAGGGCCAGAATATTTTGATTCTCGGCCAGCAATTTTTCCAGCGGAGTTCGCCGGTTGCGCAACAGGGCAAAATAGGGATTCACCAGATCGACATGCGTCATGCGCGGCCGCACCGAAATGTAGGAAACACCCCGGGCCTTGACAGCGGCCAACACCCGCTCGGTATGAAAACCGCCGGTTACCATCACTGCCAGCTTGGTTCCCCGGCGCTGCATGCCCGCAAGTGTATTGTCTACAAACGCATCCGAACGTTCATCCGCCAAAGTATAAAACCGGGAAACTTTTTCAAGATAATCATTGAGTGTCAGCACTTCCAAATCAATTCCCATATAACCCAGGGTGTCATATTTTTTCAAAAATGAAATAATCGGTTCGACGCGAAAATGATCGGGTGCTTGCAGATACTCAGACAATTCATCGGGGGTGGCCGAGATGTTCAATAATTTTTCCATCACATCCAGCGCATGTTTAAAAGCATCTAACTTTCTTTGTTCCTGATTGGTGTAAAGTTGTTGGCGAATGGCACGATCAAGCAACGCCGCCTCGGCATACACTTTGTCAGGATCCACATCCTGCGGAATAACATTGACCTGTTTCGAAACATAGTGAACAAGCTGCGCATACCCATCCAGATCAATCCCCTGCTTTTTGGCCACACCGCAAAGGAAAGCACCGTATTTCAGCTGAGAGAGGGTGCCTTCACGAAATGCCTGCTGTTTTTCATTAAATTTCAAAAGTGCGCTGCTATAAATTTCTCCCTGAATTTCTTCCAGCAAATCGCGCAGATCATAGATATACCCTTGACTCTCATCATTGAGAAATGTCATGACCATTTCACGGCTCTCGGCATAAAGCGCAGCATCTTCGATACCTGTGAGGCTTACCGGATGATGCCCGACTGCAGCATAATATTCAGCGCCGCTAATCTTTCCCTGACGCATAAAATATTGCCCGGTTTCTTTTTTTACGCTTTCATTGGGATAGCTGGAGAGATGGGATGTATTGACCGGCTCAGATGCGCCTTCCAAAGCGACCAGTTTCAACGTATGTTTCGCCGCCATGTAATCAATAATCGCCGCAATATTATTTTGTACTTCCTGGTTGCAATGCAAATCCTGGACATGCACGATCAATTCGTGCTGTCCCTGATAAGCATCCAGAGTTGAGGCGATTTTTTCAGGAATCAAAACCGCCTGTTGCTCAAAGGTTACAAAAAGATCTGATCCGGGATAGGTGTCTTTATCAAATGCCCATCCCAAAAAAGGCAGGATAAATGTGAGGGTGAGGACAAATGCAATTATCCTGGCGAGTTGTTTGAAACATGGTCGATTCCAAACGTTCATACTTGTTCCCCCGCAAATAATTTCATAAAAAACAATAACGTATTTTATTTATCTAAAGTATAGCATAAAAAATTGCGCAATCAACATCACAGTAATTGTTTTTTCTATTTATTAAAAGGTTATTCTTGCGCGTGTTTCTTTTTGGAACGTCATCTGCAAAAAAACAACCTATTAATAAGATACTATTTCTCATACTGATCTAAGAAAATAAATTCCTTATTTTTATTACATTTTCAAGGTATGAATTTACAAAAAAGATATAAAATTCCCGGATTGCAAACTTTCTCAGGGTACCTGCTGGAGAGTGTTCTGATAAAAAAAGAGAATAAATCAAAAATATCTTCATTTTTTTTACAAAATAAATATTTTTTTTAATGATTTATGGTGTCAGCCCTGCACCCTACAGTCCATAGCCGGCTAGCATAAAATCCTGCATTAGATTGGATATGTATTTTTTCTGCATTGAAAAACGAAAAACCCGGAGAAGGTTACTATTGCTGCATGTCAAAAGGAAATCAGCCAATCATGATTCTATTTCAATGCAAAAAAAATACATATCCAATCCCGGAAACACTGTCCACAGAAAAATCCCTGCCCTGCACCCTACAGTACATGGCTGGCTAGCATAAAATCCTGCATTAGATTGGGTATATATTTTTTCTGTATTAAAAAACGAAAAGCCCGGAGAAGGTTACTATTGCTGCATGTCAAAAGGAAAGCAGCCAATCATGACTCTATTTCAATGCAGAAAAAATACATATCCAATCCCGGAAACACTGTCCACAGAAAGGTACCAGCCTTCACCATACGATGCAGAGCCGGCCGCTTTTCAAACCGCATTCACAGGATGTAACCTACAAAGGCAGGCGTGATGCCGGTTTGACTCATTGGCACGATTCAATAGGATTTGCCCATCACCTTTCGCCAGACAGCACATATAAAAGTATGTCATCCTTTCGCTTGCCAATGAATCAAACCGGCATCACGCCTGCCTTGCGTCCAAAGGTACCAGTCCTCACCAAACGGCACAGGGCCGGCCACCCTAAAATCCTGCATTGGAAGCACCTTAAATTCCTGCCGGGCATTTAAGCAGAGACCCTGCACATACGTGCAGGGTCTCTGCGGTCAACTTCAGGATTATGCCGCCACCGAAGTGCTGCGGAAGAGTCTGCGGCGCTGGTTCTCAAGCACATTCTCATTAATCTTAGCCGGCAGCTCGTTGAGAATATCGAAATAAGCACCCAACGCGCCCTTGCCGCCGATCTGAAGCAACACACCCGGAATATGAATCGTCTTGCCTGCCAGAGATCGAGACGCTGTTTGCTGTGTCCAGTTGCCGGTAACCAGTCCAGGACTCAAGGCCTTCATGGACTGAACCAGCTCACTAAAGGCGGCCACTGAATTTTCAAAATCCATGGCTGCCGCATCGGTCTGAACCGCCATACCTTGCGCTTTCAAAGCACGCAGCATGGTTTTAACAAAATCACGTTCCGCTTTCCGGCTGGCAGGTGTGGCTGCATATTTAAGATACGCCTGCACCACCGGACTGCTTCCCTGTCCCAGCATCTGCGCCATGGTGGATGATTCCACACCCAGCGAATTCAGGATGCTGCGCAAATACCCCATAGGATTGCTGCGCATCACCAGTGTATGCATGCGCCGCGAGGGAATCAATTGCATCAACCCAGTCACGATACTGGTTTTTGCTGTAGGCACCTGAATCAGCGTATCAATGGTTCCGTCATATTGACGTGCTCTGACCTGCTTGGGTAGTTTGGCCTGACTCACATCTGTTGCGGAAAGTTTTTGGTCAACCGGTGCCGAGACCTCAAACACCATGGGATTCGCCATGTCAATACCTTCCAATTGCGTGGTTTCCACATGACCGGTCTTGACACCATGGATATTGCGCGAGAGATCCTCACCAATCGTAAGCATGCCGTCAGCATCCGTCTTGGCCAGTCGGGCAACCTCAGCTTTCACCTGTTGACCAATGGTTGCATCAAGCTGACCCATCTTACCGGCCGTAACCGCTGCCACCGCTGCCAAAGCTTTCTCAACCATCAGCAAGCGGTCCCGCAATCCATTGACACCCGGTTGCCCGCGCAGATCAATCAAAGCCCGGCGTACTGCCGCCAACTGTGCTTTATTCGTTTCAGGCATGGCCATCATATAGACTTCCTGACCAAGTGCAATCGCCGTATCCTCAATCCCTCTGACTGCCGCATTGGCCGACACCTGCGTTTCACCGGCAATGAAACGACTGATCACACCATTGGCCACCAATTTCCGCACGGAAGCATCCAGCGCAACACTTTCGCCGGCCAGTTCACGCAACAGTCCTGCCAGACTTTCAGCCTCCACACCTTCCACCGTTGCGATAATCCGCATCATGGTTGCCAGATTGGGTTCTGCACCTTTTTCTAATTCCTGCTTGAGTGCCTGGCGCACCGCTGCCAGACTCTTGTCTGCCTGACGATTCAAAGCCTGGTCCGCTTCCGCCAAATACTGGCTCACCAGATTTGTCATGTCAGCAGCACTCACACCGGATTTCTGGCGCGCTGTCGCATGCCAGGCAGCCGCTGTCTCACCACCCCGTGTGGTATCCAGCAGCCACGACTCCGCTTCCTGAGAAAATTCAATCGGACTTTCCAAACCCATGGACTGGGCAACACCATCATAGCGGCTCTGGAAATAATATTTGTCCGCCTGATAACCAACAATTGCACCG